>UQSB01000025.1 GCA_900543505.1 uncultured Collinsella sp.
TGACCGCAACCTGAGGCAGGACTTCATCAGGCGGAATTCGATTCCGCAGTCCCCGATGTGACAAAGGAACAGTCCATTTGTCACATTCAGAATTGACCCCCCCCCGCAATAACTCATCGATGGCGGGATTCTCTATACTGGGTCACATATGACGGTATCGCGCCAAAGGAGAACGCCGTGACCACCTCGCAGATATCTCTGCTCGCGCTCATCTCGGTTGGAGGCATCGGCATCCTGTTTATCGGAGCGAGCATGCTCATGAAGGCCGCCGCCCGCAAGAAAGCCAAGGCCTGTACCGCCGTGACCATGGGGACGGTCATCGACCATCGCTTTATGGGTGAAGGCAGAATGAATCCCGTTTTGGAATACACCGTCGACGGCACGCAATACCGCGCGAAAAAACAATTCCGTGGCATAAAGACCAAAAGCTTGTCGGGACTCCCCATCCGCACGCAAGCCACCGCCCACGAAGACGCCAAGGGCTGGCTGCACGTGCAGACAGGCCCCATCGCCAGCCTAGGCACCCTCGCGGAGCAGCTTTGGCCCCTCGGTAGCCAAATGGCCGTGTACTACAACCCCGGCAACCCAGACAAAAGCTATGTCGAACGCCCCATCGTGGGCAACTTTGCCACACTGATGTTTAACATCGCAGGCTTCTTGCTCATCGCGATGAGCATCTTGCTCTATGTTCATATCCAGCGCTAGCTCAAACTGATGCGCCCCGCGCCCCATGCGCCGCAACGACCGCCACGACACCAAGGACCAGCTATGGCTACACTTTCCGAACAAGAACGCAAGCGCATCCAGCGATACTGCATCTGTCCCAAGGTTGCCGGTGCGGCGCTTGCCATGGCGTTTGTGCTGCCTTTTTTGATCATTCCCTTCGAAATGATTGACGACATCGTCTTCCATCACGAAGGCTTCCAGGAGACGGGCATGATGGCCGCCCTGGTGCTCACCGCCATCGAGCTCATCATCTTCTGCTATTGCGCGCTCGCGCCGCGCTTTGGCATGCGCGGCAAGCAGTGGAAAGAAATGCAGCGCCGACTCGCCGTCGAGCAGTCCGAGAAAGACCGCTCGGCACAAATCGCGGGCGTTATTGGCACGCAGGCCGCCGCGCGCCTGCTCAAGAACAGCGACAACGAGACCGCACGCAACCTGGGCGGTGCGGCAGAAGTCGCCGCTGCCGTAGGCGCCGTCGCCACCGCGGCAGACGTGCTTGCCGAAAGCTTTGCCAACGCAAAGGCAATGGCAGAGGCCTGTGGCGTGCCCGTCCCCCGTGCAAAAAAGCGGATCGTCGCGCTTGTGGCGCTGCCCCTCGCGATCGTGTGCGGTGCCTATATCCCGCAGCTGGCGCAGGGAAACATCGAGATGCAACAGAACGCAGCGGCCGCGGCCGAGCAGATCGCCATCGCTCGCAAGGCATTAGAGCCCTCATGCGAGTACGTGTCCGCCGATGACCCCTACGAGCGATACCAAGATTACGGCTATCACGTCCGCGGTTATCTGCACGACGGCGACTCCGATACCCAAAAGACCCATACGTACCTGGATTTTGACAACAAGGGGACACTCACGGAAGTGAGCTACGCGGCAGAGGTCGACCCCGGCGCGAGCCTCGAGGACAACCTCGCCCGTATCGAGCTCGATCTTGACGAGCTTTTCTCTATCGTCCAAACCATAGGCGTCAAGACCGCAAGCCCCGAGCTCCTAGCGCCGCAGAAGCTCCCCGAAGAGTTTAGGCAAGCTTTTTTGAACGGCTCGCTCTACGAGAGAATCTCTATCAGGACGAGTGACGACCCTATTAAAGCGTATTACTCGTTTGACACGGATCCCGAGGACGAGTTTGACGAGTACACCCATCCAACCATCCGCATCACGCTGATGGGCAAAACGAACTAGGTGCAGGGAGATGAATGTGACAAAGGGGCTGTCCCTTTGTCACATTATTCGGAACGTAGGGCCTCCACGGGGTCTTTCTTGGATGCGCTGCGGGCCGGCAGCAGGCCAGCGACAACCGTCAGCAACACCGAAATCGCGATGAGCACCAGCGCATCCTGCACGGGCAGGCTCATCAGATTGGGGACCTGTTTGACCGCAAGCGCCCAGGCATTGACCGGAAAACTCACGAGCACCACGACGACGATGGCGAAGACGCCAGCAATGAGGCCTTCGATGAAAGTCTCGGCGTTGAACACGTTGGCCACATTGCGCTTCGACGCGCCGATCGCGCGCAGGATGCCAATCTCCTTTTTACGTTCCAGCACGCTGATGTAGGTGATGATGCCGATCATGATGGAGCTGACGACCAAGCTGATGCTCACAAATGCGATGAGCACCAAGCTGATGGTGTTCACGATGTCGGTTACCGAACCCATGATAATGCCCATGTAGTCGGTGTACGAGATTGCCTGCTCGTCGTGGCCGGCGGCTTTGACCTGCTTGTTATACGCATCGATGTGATCGAGTACGCGCTCCTTGGCCTCAAAGTCGCGCGGGAAAATCTTAACCGAGATGGGATCTGCCTCATCCGCATAGCCCAACGTGGTCAGATTGTTATCGTAGGTGAGCTGCGACGCCTTGGCATAGCTCATCATGAGCGAACTCAGGTCCTCGGCGTCCATGTTGAAGTGTATGGCATTGGCAAAGGCGCTCGCATCCACACGCATAGCGCCCGCTAGGTTAGCAATACTCGACGACACCTGCGTAGCCACCTGTCCCATGAGCCCCGCCGCGCCTGCTTTAAGCTGGGACGATACAGTTGTCGCAATCTGCTCGCTAATTGTCTGCATCACCTGATCCATAGCCTGTTGCAGATACGGAGCCAGCTGCTTTTGCACATAGTCGGTCATCGCGTGCTGCAGGCGCTCTACCAGGGCATCGCCGCCGAGCGCTTTGAGCTGGGCCAGGATTTGCTGGGCTACCGCATCACTCTCAAGATACGTCGAGAACGCGGCGGCGAGCTTCGACGCGTCCTTAAGATCTTCGGGCGACAGCGCCTTAAACTGATCAGACTGAAGGAAGCCCTCAAACAGCTGGTTGGCAAGCGTTCCTACCTGCTGCATCTGCTCGGGCGTAAGTTCCAGACCGTCAAAGATGCCCGAGAAATCTGGGGCCGGCGCTTTGGCCATGATGTCGCTGAAGTCGATGTCCTTCCCAACGCCCGAAAGGTCAAGGTCCAGCCCGGACAAGTCGATACCAGAAAGGTCTATACCGCCGGCCGCACCCGAGAGCGCCGACGTATCGAACGAGAACGCACTCTTCAGCGCCGCTTCGTCCACACCGAACATGCTGCCCAAATCCACGCCCTGTTTGGCCTCGCCTTGCAGTTCATCGAAAGACTTGCCCGTAAAGACATCCGTCTCGGGGTGGGCAAGCTGCTCCTGCACGATTTGCGAATCGGCAGCACGCTCCATAAGCTGACGAGTCAGCGCATGCGTATAGGCAATGCCCGGGGACAATGCGCTCGCGTTTGCCGTCTCGTTGGGTCGCACCACGCCCACAATGCGCACGTCAATACCGTCGGCAACCTTGGCTTTCATAAAGTCGGCGTCGCCAGACATGTCAGTCCACATGCCGGTCTCTTCGTTTTTGCGATAGGCATCGGCCGGCGACAACACCTTAAACGTCGTGGACAGTGCATCGTCGTAGGTAAAGTCGCTGCCGGTCTTGGGCGTCTTGACCTTGCCGTCGGCCGTCATGGCACTGTTAACCAGGTCGTTGAGCTCATCGATATCCAGCGCGCCGATGCTGTAGAGCGTGTAGTCGCCCACCGTTCCGCGGCTCGAAAGCACCATCACGGCCTCGTTGGCGGACGTAGGCCAATGGCCGGCAACGACATCGTACTGGCTGTCGAGCAGGCTCTGGTCGTCAATCATCTCGTTAAAGACCGACGTTCCCATGGAATCCATGCTCACCGTTGCCGCCGAGCTCGCGCCTCCGCTCATGGCCTCGGTCATAGCGTTGGGCACCAGCCGGACAGGCTTCTCATCGCCCTTGCCCGCACGATAGACAACCGGCGATACACCGTAGCCGTACTGAATGGCGTTGACCTCTTTATCGATGCCGTCGCCGCCGGCATCGAGCCATGCCTTAAAGCTCGTCATGTCGTTGGACTTAACGCTTGCGAACATATCCTTTACGGCCGTGACCACAGGGATCTTATCGGTCCCCTGAGCCTTGCCGTCGGTGCCGTCGTCAGACGAACCCTCGTTCTTGGACGTATCGTCATCCGTGGCCCCATGGCCGCCCATCATGGACGACAGGTCGTAGTCTTGTTTGGAAATCGTGAGCGGGTAGCTCGAGAGCGTGTCCTCCTCGACCTTTTTGATGTAGTCGTTTACGCCGTTGGAGAGCGCCAGGATCGCCGCAATGCCGATAATGCCAATCGAACCCGCAAAGGCCGTCATGACCGTGCGGCCCTTCTTGGTCATGAGGTTTCGGGCAGAAAGCCCCAGCGCCGTCACAAAGCTCATCGAGGTTTTGCGCGTGGGCTTGGCCTCGCGACGCGCGGCCTCGGCAGCATCAAAGGGATCTGAATCGTCGGTGACCTTGCCGTCCGCCAGGTTGACAATGCGCGTGGCGTACTTGTACGCCAGCTCGGGATTGTGCGTGACCATGATGACCAGACGGTCGCGCGCAACGTCCTTGAGCAAATCCATGACCTGGACGGACGTCGTTGAATCCAAGGCGCCGGTCGGCTCGTCAGCCAGCACAATCTCGGGGTCATTGATCAGGGCGCGGGCAATGGCCACGCGCTGCATCTGCCCGCCCGAAAGCTGGCTCGGGCGCTTGTCAACGTGCTCGCCCAGGCCAACTGCCTCGAGCGCCTTGCGCGCACGTTGGCGGCGCTCGGCATGCCCCACGCCCGTGAGCGTAAGCGCCAACTCCACGTTTTCCAAAATGCTCTGATGCGGAATGAGGTTATAGCTCTGGAACACAAAGCCAATGCGATTGTTTCTGTAGGCATCCCAATCTCGGTCGCCGAAATCCTTGGTCGAGATGCCATCGATCAGCAGGTCGCCGGAATCGAAATGGTCGAGTCCACCAATGACGTTGAGCATCGTAGTTTTACCCGAACCCGAGGGACCCAGGATGGCTACAAACTCGTTATCGCGAAAAGACAGGCTTACGCTGTCGAGCGCTACCTGCGTAAACGACTGCGTAACGTACCTTTTGCAAATAACTCTGAGATCCAGCATGGACGGCAACCTCTCTCGCGCGGGCGCGCTCGCCCGCTCCCCCGCCGTTCACGTTCGGCGCGTTTGTCCTACTCTATCCTCATTTTTGGCCGATACCAGTGAGGAATGTAACGAACCGCGCCAAAAAACGAACGGGACAGCACGCCGCATGGCGCACCATCCCGCATATAACATCCCCGATGCGACAAAGAGGCTGTCACTTTGTCACATTCCAATGCGCGCTACTTTTCGAGCCCGCACGGCATAACGTTAGCGCTGCCGCGGCGAGCCTCAGTCACGGCTGCAAAGAAGCGATAGCCGCCCGAGAAGTTAAAGCACTCAAAGCCATGCTGCGCCATAATGCGGCAAGCAATGTAGCTGCGAATGCCGCTCTGGCAAATCACGTAGACCGGCTTGGCCCGGTCGAGCTCGCTCAGGCGATTGCGCAGATCATCGACGGGAATGTTTACGAAACCATCGATATGCCCGCGCTCATACTCCCCTTCCGTACGAACATCGAGCAGCTGCACGCTGCCATCGCGTGGCAAGTTGGGCTCATCCTCCCAATGCCACTGCGCCAGTATGCCGCGATTGAGGTTCTCGATCATAAAGCCCGCCATATTGACGGGATCCTTCGCCGATGAATACGGCGGCGCGTATGCTAGGTCCAAATCCTTAAGCCTATCGCCGCGCATGCCTGCCTGGATGGCAGTCGCCAGAACGTCGATACGCTTGTCCACACCATCGATGCCCACGATTTGCGCACCCAGCAGGCGCAATCCCTGCTTCTCGAAGACAACCTTCATGGTCATGGGCGTTGCACCCGGATAATAACCCGCATGCGAACCGGGCGACAGGACCACGCTGTCGCAGTCAATTCCCGCCGCGTGTGCTGCCTTTTCGGATAGTCCCGTGCTTGCCGCCGTCAAGTCGAATACCTTGATAACCGATGAGCCCAACGATCCGAGGTAGCAGCTGTCCATGCCGGCTATGACATCGGCGACGACACGCCCCTGCTTGTTGGCGGGGCCGGCGAGCGAAATGACCGCGTCCTCGCCGGTCACCTGATGCGTGACCTGCACGGCATCGCCCACGGCATACACGTCGGCAGCAGAGGTCTCCATGCGGTCGTTGACCACAATAGCCCCCTTGATGCCCAGTTCGAGCCCCGCCTCTTGCGCCAGATGGCTCTCAGGTGCCACGCCAATGGCAAGCAGCACCATATCGGCTCCGATAGGGTCATCGCCCGCAACATGGGTGACAACGCGGCCATCAACTTCCTCAAAACCTGTCACATCGGCCTTGAGGCGCAGATCGATACCGTGCTCACGCACCTCGGTATGCAAAAGGGTCGCCATGTCGTAATCCAGGTTGTTCATAAGCTGGACGGGACGCTGCAGAAGGGTCACCTGGAGCCCCAGCTCGCACAGATTCTCCGCCGTCTCGACGCCAATGAAGCCGCCGCCGATCACGACGGCACTGCTCGGTCGCCGCTCTCGAACATAGCTGTGAATACGCAGCGTGTCCTCAACGGTGCGTAGGCTAAAGATTTTATCCGAGTCGATGCCCGGCAACGCAGGGCGGATCGGCTTTGCACCCGGCGACAGGATGAGCTTGTCATACGACTCGACAAATTCCTCGCCCGTCAGCATATTGCGAACCTCGACCGTATGCGAATCGGGATGGATGGCAAACACCTCGTGACTCGTCTTGACCGCAATGCGAAAGCGATCCCAAAAGCCCTTGGGAGACTGCAGCGTCAATGCGCTCTCTTCTTCTATCACGCCGCCAATGTAGTACGGAAGCCCACAGTTGGCATACGATACAAAACCCGTGCGCTCAAAGATGACAATTTGGGCCTGCTCGTCGAGTCTGCGCAAACGTGCGGCCGCCGATGCGCCGCCCGCGACGCCTCCAACGATAACCACCTTCATAGCTAACGCACCACCTTTCCCGTGTAGCCGCTTATGCCGCCGATATTCTTGACACTGCCATACCCAGAACGCTTAAGAAAACTCACAGCTTGGTTGCTTCGCGCACCGCTCAGGCAATGCACGAAAAGCTGCGTGCCCTTTCGACGTATACCCATGATGCTACCCCGAAGCAGAAAAAAGAGTCGCTGTTTCCAGCGACTCCCCTTCAGTTGTCTGTCCCACGGACTTACTGTTCGCTCTTCGCGAGTGCCTGATCGATCAGTTTGTTGAGCGCCTCGCGCTGCTCAGCGGAGTTGATGCCGCCCATGATCGGCTCTCCCACAATGTTACCGTTCTGGTCGATCACGTAGGTGGTCGGGAACGAGTACAGGTTGGAGGTGAACTTTCCGGCCTCGCTGTCCGACTTAAACCAGATGTTCTTATACGTCACGCCCTTCTTGGAAAGCACGTCCTTGGCATCAGCCACCTCGTCTTTATTGCCATCGAGCGTAAAGGAATTAACGCCCACGACCTGGCCGCCCTTCTCGGCAAGCTCCTTGTTGAGCTTCTCCAGATCGCCCAGCTCTCCCACGCACGGCTTGCAGGTGGTAAACCAGAAGTTCATGACGGTGACCTTGTTCTTGGAGAACAGCTCGTCGCTGTTTACATCGTTGCCGTCCAAGTCCTTGCCCTTAAAGCTGGGGAACTTCGTCTCCCCGCTCTCGCCGTTGGTCATGCCTGCGGTCGAGGCATCGACGCTCTCCCCCTCGCCGGGCGTGCTGCCGCATCCGGGGAACTCCTTCTCCAGCGCCATGAGCTTGTCCTCGATCTCCTTGACCTGCTGCGCGCCGGCCTTAAGCGTCTTAAGCTCGTCAGCCGCAAACTGATCCTTGGCGCCCTCGATGGTATCGAGCAAGAAGTCACCGTAGTTCTTGCCGTCCTCAATCATGGGAGTGTCTTTGTTGGCCGCAAGGAACACCTTTTCCCATAGGGCATTATCGCTCGCAAAGATCTCGTTTTCCTTTTGCAGCAGCTGCTGGTACAGCTTGGCCGCCTCCTCGGCGCTCGACGGCTTTTGTGCCACAAGCTCGGCAATCTGCGCATCGCCGCTCGTGGCATCCTTCGCGTCGCCCTTGGGGGCAGAGCACGCCGCGAGAGTCAGCGCCAGCACGGGCAGCATCAACAGAGCCGCAATTTTTGACAGTTTCATGGTTCCTCCGTTTATATCGAAACTTATATAGGTACCTATTTGTTTTCGCAGGCTTGCGTGGACTGCGCGGGTTTGTCGCCCGTCACACCCAGCCCGTAGCGAAAGCTAATAGCATCGACGGGGCACGCGCCCACGCATTTGCCGCAACGAATGCACTCGGCATGGTCGGGCGTACGCGTAACGTCCACGTCCATCTGGCACACCTTGGCGCACTTGCCGCACGAGACGCATTTGCACTGGTCAACCTGGATCCCCAGCAACGACACCTTGTTCATGAGTGCATAAAATGCGCCGAGGGGGCAAATCCATTTACAGAAGGGGCGGTAGAACAGCACGCTCAGCACCGTAACCGCAATGAGGATCGCGAGCTTCCAGGTAAAGAGCTTTCCCAGCGCGGAGCGGATTCCCACGTTCATGATGGACAGCGGAATCGCGCCCTCGAGCACACCCTGCGGGCAGATGTACTTGCAAAAGAACGGGTCGCCCATACCCACATCGTTAACCAACAAGACGGGCAGCAGCACCACGGCAAACAGTAGCACGGCATACTTGATGTACGTGAGCGGCTTGAGCTTTTTCGTCGAGAGCTTTTTGCTGGGAATCTTATGCAGAAGCTCTTGCAGCCATCCAAACGGACACAAAAAGCCGCATACAAAACGTCCCAGCAGCACGCCGATCAGAATGAGCGTTCCGGTGACGTAATACGAAAAGCTAAACTTAGACGAGCCCACCACCGACTGAAACGACCCGACGGGGCACGCACCCGAGGCCGCCGGACACGAGTAGCAGTTGAGACCCGGCACGCAGACGGCTTTGCCCGCTCCCTGGTAGATGCCGCCCTTGGCAAAGTTAGGCAGGTGAATATTGGTCGCAAGCGTCGCCGCCGCCTGAATCAATCCACGAAATCGCGCTAAAAGATGCGATGCAGTGTTTTTTCTTTTATCCAATTCCGATACACTCCAAGCACAGCCTGATTGCCTTGGCCAGCACGGCATCTGCCTCGCCGCGCATAATTCCAAAGCCAACCATGGCTACCCCAACGATCAGCAAAGCCACCTGCGCCACAGGCTTAATCGCTTTGAACAATCTGACCACTCCTTTCGTTTCGCGACCCATTGGACCATACCGACTATAAAATCCGTGTTAAGCGTGAATGACTATGCAAGGAGAACGTTATGCGCATCTTGGTCATCGAGGACGAGCGGGCACTGTGCGATGCGATCGCACGCAGCCTGCGCAACTTGGCCTATAGCGTCGACTGCTGCTACGACGGGCAGCAAGCCCTCGATCTGCTCGATGTCGAGACCTTTGATCTTGTCGTGCTCGACCTCAATCTCCCCCATGTCGACGGCATGACCGTGCTCAGGCAACTCAGGACAACTGATTGTGAGACCAAGGTGCTTGTGCTCTCGGCACGTGGCGAGGTCTCCGACAAGGTAGCGGGGCTCGATGCGGGCGCCAACGACTACCTCACCAAGCCGTTCCATCTTGACGAGCTGGCGGCACGTATACGCAGCCTCACGCTCAGGCGCTTTACGCAAAGCGACGTTGTCCTGACCTGTGGATCGCTGAGCTTTGACACCAAAGCGCGCCTCGCCTCCGTGGGCGGCGAGACCCTATCCCTCACGCGCAAGGAGACCGGCATCTTGGAATACCTGATGCTTAACCAGGGGCGGCCGGTGAGCCAGGAAGAGCTTATCGAGCATGTATGGGACAGCAGCGTCAACAGCTTTAGCAACGCAACCCGCGTTCATATCTCGTCGCTCCGCAAAAAGCTACGCAGCGCTTTGGGATACGACCCGATTCGCAATCGGATTGGAGAGGGCTACGTTATGGAGGATGGAGAATGAAAGGGCTTTCGCTGCAATGGCGCATAACGATTATGACGGCACTGCTGACGTGTGCGGCATGCGTACTGACGAACTGCTTGGTCGGCTATACGGGCATGCGCTACATGGATGCCATCGGCAGCGACATCTCGGCCTTTAACGCAACCGGCGAAGATTCGCTCCAGGCGTTCGACCCAACGAAAGCGGCCCTCGATGACAAGGTCACAATCGTCGTAAATGACGCACAGGAGTCTTTTGGCACGACAGCCTGGTACATCACGGCTGGAGTCACACTCCTTGGCGGCGCGCTGGCATACTTTGTGAGCGGCCGTGCACTCAAACCGCTACGGGCTTTTGCAGCTCAGGTTGAGCGTGTGCAGCCTGACAACCTAAGCGAAATCAGACTCAATGAAGATGTGCCCACCGAGCTACAACGATGCAGCGCCTCTTTCAACGACATGATCGCTCGTCTTGGCGAAGGGTTCTCTGCACAGCGTCAGTTTACCGGCAACGCCGCACACGAGCTTCGCACCCCGCTCGCCCTTATGCAAGCACAGATTGAACTATTCATCTCCGAGCACTCCGGTTTGCAACCCGAAACAGCCGAGCTGCTCGGCCTGCTACAAGAACAAACTGAGCGGATGTCGCGGATGACCAAGGTGTTGCTCGAGATGAGTGAGCTCCGCAGCGTTCCTTGCGAGGACGATGTTGAACTTGGTCCCTTGTCCGAAGAGGTCCTCACCGACCTTGCGCCACTTGCCGAAAATAAGGGCATAGCCCTCAATTGTGCTGGAGACGCTTTAGTAATCGGGAGCGACACGCTCCTCTATCGGCTGGTGTTTAACCTGGTCGAAAATGCCATCCGTTACAGCCGCCCCGGCTCGACTGTCAACGTCTCCATCTGCGACAACAACAGCCGCGTGTTCCTGCGAGTCGAGGACCAGGGCCCGGGAATACCCAAGCAGTACCACGAGAGCATCTTCCAACCGTTCTTTCGCCTGGATAAATCCCGCAGCAGGGCATACGGCGGCGCAGGACTCGGACTCGCGCTCGTTTGGGAGATTGCAGCGCTTCACGGTGGCGCTGTAGAGGTCGAAGCAAGTTCCGAGAACGGGACCACTATGCTCGCAAGCCTTCCAAAACGATCCGCAGCATTAACCGAACAGTAAAACGAAAGGGGTCCCGCACACGTTTGCGCGGGACCCCCTCCCTGTCAATGCAATTCGCCCAAAAGAGTAGAAGCCTACTCCCACTCCACCGTGCCGACGGGCTTCGGCGTGAGGTCGTAGCACACGCGGCAGATGCCGGGAACCTCGGCGGTGACGCGGGCGGTAATGCGCTTGAGCAACGCCCAGTCGAGCTCAGGCACCTCGGCGGTCATGACATCGACGGTGTTGATGCAGCGGATGATACAGGGCCAATCGTAGGCGCGCTTGCCCTCGCGCACGCCGGTGGCGCGGAAGTCGGGCACGACGGCAAAATACTGCCAGATGGTCAGACCCGCCTTGTCGATCTCCTCGCGCACGATCGCGTCGGCTTCGCGCAGCGCCTCAAGACGGTCGCGGGTGATGGCACCAAGGCAGCGGACGCCCAGGCCGGGACCGGGGAACGGCTGGCGCTCGACCATGTTCTCGGGCAGGCCGAGCTCGCGACCCACGACGCGGACCTCGTCCTTGTACAGCAGTTTGACGGGCTCGCAGAGCTCAAACTGCAGATCCTCGGGCAGACCGCCCACGTTGTGGTGAGCCTTCACGCCGTCTTGGGACTCAAGAATGTCGGGATAGATGGTGCCCTGGGCGAGGAAACTGACCTCGTCGCCAACCTTGCGGGCCTCCTCCTCGAACACGCGGATAAACTCGGCACCGATGATCTTGCGCTTGGCCTCGGGCTCCTCGACGTCCACGAGCTTATCCAGGAAGCGATCGGTCGCGTCCACATAGACCAGGTTAGCGTCCATCTGGTTCTTGAAGACGTCGATGACCTGTTCGCTCTCACCCTTGCGCATCAGGCCGTGGTTCACATGCACGCAAATGAGCTGCTTGCCGATGGCCTTGATGAGCAGGGCCGCGACAACCGAACTGTCGACGCCGCCGGAAAGAGCCAGCAGGACCTTCTTGTCGCCGATCTGCTCGCGGATTGCAGCGACCTGCTCATCGATGAACACCTGGGCAAGTTCGGGAGTGGTGATACGCACCATGTCGTCGGGACGCTTGTTGGGATCCATGCAGAGCTCCTTCTCGGTTCGATGGAAATGCGCCGCGCGTATGCAGACGCACCGTCATATGACCTCATTATATGCAGAACGAGATACGTTTCCCATCGCTGCGACAGAGCTTTTTGCAGGGGCGGCAGTTTTTCTATATCCCAAGGTCAGCTAGACTTCGGTAGCCACCTTGGGAGCATCGCCAATAGACTCTTCCTTTATACGTTCGGCACAATCGTAGACGATACCCACAAATTCCAGTCCCGAGCAACAAGAGTACAATTGCTGCTAGTGTTGCCAGCTGTTGGGAGATGGAAGATGGACTGCGATGGCTACCCATGCGTTCCCATGCCGTTGATGTGCACCGCCTTTGTGCCGGGGCAGATTGACGCTGCGGTTGCAGGCATTTCCGACCCCGATTCACGCGCCATCGCCACGGCAGAAGCGCTGTACTTTCGCGGACAGGCCGCACTCGCCGCCAAGACGGCGCACCCCTATCTTGACGTCACCGATCCCGCGCTGCGCTATTCCGCATGCTTTATCTGCGGATACGCCAGTCTGTCGCTCAACCGTATCGCCGACGCCCGCCGGTGCCTTGCGGGCATCCTCGATACGCCGGCCGACGAGGAATCGCCCGCCGTCCACGCCACGCATATCCTGTTCGCCTCGGCCGCGAGCGTCCTGCTGCACTTGCCTTCCCCGTATTCTGCCGAAGAGTTTTATCCACTTGCGGCGCACCTACCCGAAGGCCTGCGACTGTTCGCCAGCTACGTGATGGCGCACGCCTTGTATCTGCGCGGCGAATACGGCCGCAGCCTGGGCATGGCGGAAAACGCCCTAATTATGAAACAGGGAAGCTATCCCATCTCGGAACTGTTCCTGCACCTGGCAGCTTCCATGGCATGCATGAGCCTCAAGGACATCGACGCCGCAAAAGCGCATTTTGGAGCCGCTTGGGACATTGCGCGCCCCGACGGCCTTATCGAGCTCATTGGCGAGCACCACGGCCTTTTGCAGGGGCTCATCGAGGCATGCCTAAAAACGCAATACCCTGACGACTTCGCACGCATCATCGAGATCACGTACCGCTTCAGCTACGGCTGGCGGCGCATCCACAACCCCGATTCGGGCGAGGACGTTGCCGACGATTTAACGACCACAGAGTTCACCATGGCCATGCTCGCCTGCCGTGGGTGGACCAACGCTGAAATCGCACGCCATATGGGAGTATCGCCGGGCACCGTCAAAAACCGCCTATCCGGCGTATACGCAAAGCTTGGCATCGGCACACGCGCCGAGCTGGTCGCGCACATGTTGCGTTAGCGACCGGGCTGCCAAGCGCATCGAACGCGTTCCGGAACCCGGCGCTTCGCTCGATCAATTTGGACATTTTGACCCTTGAACGGCACTACCGCCACGAAGCGTCTTCTCGCAAAATTGGATTATTTCCACCGATATTTGCGGGATGGGAGCCCAAGATGCTTGATCGCCGTTCGTTACTTGTTGCCGGAGCGTCCTCACTAGCGAGCATCATGTTGCCTCGCGTGCCGGGAAGCGAAAATGCCTTCCTGCTGCCGTTCGCGCCCACCGCGGCCTATGCCGACGAAAAAGACCCCTTCAGGGTGCTCGTTCTCTCGCGCACCATGTTTGGTGTGGTCGTGGTCGACGTCGCCAACAAGAATATGCCCATCAAGGGAGCGCAGGTCACGCTCACGTCGCGCTACGCCGCAGGCAAGCAGCTCGCCGCCACGACCGATGAAGAAGGCACGGCCATCTTTGAGGTCGCCCCTCTTTCGGAAGGCTACGTGGACGAGGCAACGCTTCTCGACGCGTACGACTTTAACGGCGGCATCTCCATTAGCATGGCGGGCTACCGTGATGTCGAGATTCCCCTTGCGCGTATCCAGGGCGGCACCGCCATTACCGCACCCACACGTCCGCTCTCCGATGGCGAGCCGTACTTTCGACAGCTCACATTCGACGAATGGGACATCCAGTACGCTGAAGCCACGTTCATGGCATTGCCGAAGGACGACACGGCAAACGAGCAGCCCGATACGCACGCCTTTACCGTGCAGACTCATCTGCCGCAGGGCGGGCAGGCAACATTGCATATCAATAAAGTGATGCCCGCTGCGGGCAGCTCAACCGAAACCGTCACGCAGATTGGCCAGATCAAGGCCAGCGCATCAGGCGCGGATAATCTGGCGACGTTCACACTCGAAGACAAGTTTCTCGACGCGGCATCGGGCCTTCTGGAAGAAGGGTGCAAACTGCGCTTTGTCCTCGACTATCAGGGCAAAACCTACACGCTTTCATCCCCTATGGCCGTTGTCACCGCGCCGGCCGCAAAGGCGGAATCGGGCTCGACCACCATCATTCCCACCACCATGGACCAAGAGATCACTCCGTTTGATTTCCCCGCGGCGTTTCCCGGCATCGGCGGCAATAAGTTCACGTGCTGGATACCCACATTTCCGATCCTCTTCGATTTCTCGTTTGCTGGATACGTGCTGTTTGGCGGAGGATACAAACCAGCCAGCTATATGAACGATTCGGGCAATCCTGATCCGGAATACTGGAAGAAATCGCCGCGCGAGTCGGGCGCCAAGCAGGCAAGCCGCTACCTCGACGAGATGGAGGGGAAGTGGAATCAGTACAAGAGCATGAGTGCCGGTT
This sequence comes from uncultured Collinsella sp., assembly GCA_900543505.1. Classification (GTDB taxonomy): domain Bacteria; phylum Actinomycetota; class Coriobacteriia; order Coriobacteriales; family Coriobacteriaceae; genus Collinsella. The sequence goes on from UQSB01000025.1 coordinate 15,015, forward strand.
CGGGCACCGACCCAAGAAACACCAAGCTCCTTCGCCACCACTGCACGCTGCTGTTCACGATGGATATCGCCACACAGCTGTACGGCTCGCTCGCCTACGATTGGGTGGGCAAAACCTGGGGCAATAACAACGACCCCGCATACGGCAATATTAAGGCCCTCTTCCAAGTAAGAACCGACCTCAACTGGACCGAACAGTTCACCTTGGGACCGGTGCCGTTTTTCCTAAACGTCAACCCCTGGGTGCTGGCAAAACTGGCGCTCGCCGTGGGTGCCCACACGCACGGCAGCGGCGCGGCGTTTTTTAAAAACATTTCGCTCGACTATTCAAACACGTCGGGCTCGTTCACCATCCAGATCGGGCTTGCCGTCACCTTTGGCGCCGGCGTTGCAGGCGTCGCTTCGTCCGCCGTGCGCGGTGCCGCGTCCCTCACACTGTTCATTGGGTACGAGAAGGCGGACGGCCACCAGCTTCCGCGACTGCGCGTAGGTGCAGACGTCGATGTCGATGTGATACTCCAGTTCGTCATGTTCAAGTGGACCACCAAAGCTTGGTCGGGATCGTGGCCCACACTCCTCGATTCGTGGAATATGTCAGTGAACAATGGCGATCAGTATGTGCTCCAGCGCTCTGAGCTGGCCTTGGGTGGAGAGACGCCTTATACGCTGGATGCCCGCTTCGGCTCAGCCGGCAACGCCGAGGCAGGTGGTGTGCCGCAATTTATCGCATCGGCCACCATCGTCACCAACGCCGAGCTGCTCGCACGCGCCGAGGTTAAGGCCACTGCCGTAAACGTCGCGCCTGTCGTGCGCGATTGGGATCAAGCGGTTACGCACATTGAGCTCGAGGCGGATGCAGAAAGCGACGACACGGGACAGATCGAGCATTTCGTCCATGCACTGATAGAGAACGACGAAAACGCCGCGCCAATGTATGAGTACACCTATATCGGGCAGGCGACGAACGCCGCTGCGGACCCCAACGCCAATTCTGCTGGTGTATCGGAGGACGAGCGTGGCGGTATCAAACCATCGAGCGACAGTGTGCTGTTTTCCGGCGTGCTCAGCGAAGCTCACATGAAGCTGGCAATGATTGCCGGCGCAGAATGCCTGTTCCGTATCGCCTCGGTGCGCTACGGCGACAATGGCCGCTCGCGCCTGGTGGTGCACACAAAGGCAAACGGCACGTGGTCCGCTCCCATGCCCGTGGACTTTCCCCTTGGGTTTGGCGAGAACGACGTGGAGCGCGACAGCATATACGATTACGACTTCGACGTGGTGGAATATACGGACGGTAGAGGAAACCGGGACGCCTACGTGCTGCTGGTCTCGGGCGAGCGCCCCGCCGGCGACAACACCCTTTTCGATACGGCAAGCACAGCCGGCATACTGTCCGTTGTACGCCTGCGCATAAGTAATGACGAAATCCGCGTGGTGTCGCATACGTCATGGCGCAGCATCTCGCGCGGCCGTCTGCAAGAGGATGGCTACCATTGCCTGCAGTGCCCGCGTATCACGGTGGGCAAGACGCTGGTCGACGGACGCCTGTCGGGTGCTTACCTCCACCGCCGCGGAACCACCGCAGAAAAGGCGCTCGGCAGCGAGGCCGAGGTTGCGCTGGAGTGCTTTACCCTGTGGTCGGACGTTTCGGGCGACAGCCTGACATTCCGTCAGGTCCTCCGCTTTCCACAAGCACCGTCGAGTATCGAGCTGGGCGAGCCCGAAACTATCAACGGCAAAATGGTGGTGCCCGTTGTGTACGAGACCGCAGACGGCTGCGGCTGCGCATCGTACGCTGTGATCGGCCAGTCCATTGCGGGCTGGGGCGTTATGTCACCAGACGCCACGGTGCCCCGTGCGGTGCCGTGGCCACAACATTCGGGCTTTTTGGCAACCGTCAACGAGCAACTGCAGCATATTACTTGGACGCGAGGCACATCGGCATTTGCAACGCAGCCCGTGGGTGCCGCAGGCTGTGGCCCGGCATCGTTTAGCGTGAGCAACAACGGCAGGTGCGTGCTCTATGTAGAGAACACCGATGGCAAGGTGGGACAAACCTACGACGAAGAAGGCAACCCGGTAGCAGTGATGGGCAAGCACTTCCGCATCTTCGCCAGCACCTTGGTAGGCGATCTGTTCACGGAGCCGTTCGTGATGTGCGAACTGGACCATCCCGTCGATCAGATAACGACATTTTTGACGTCGGGAGGCATGCTCTCCACGCTCGCCACGCACATTGTGAGCGCGGAGAAGAGCGAGGCAGAGCTACACGGCATCGAAGTGCCCTTGGTGGCGTGTGCCACTCCGACGGGAGCGGTCGCTACCTCGGGCGCGGTGGTACCCGGAGCAGCAGGCGAATCCTTCATGGTCACGGTGCGAAACGACGGCAACACTTTGCTGACCGCCGGCACGATCGATCTGTACCGAGAGGGCTCCAGCCAGCCGTTCTCCAGCGCATCCATCGGATTCGGAGCGAACGCACGCATGGCTTCGATCCACGATCCAGAGCTTGCCGAAGACGCTTCGGCCAACGACATGGCACACGTGAAGTACGCGCTCGAGACGCTGGGCGCATGTTTTGCAACGCACCCGCTGGTAGCCGACAACGGCAACGCCGTGCTGGCACCGGGTTGCACGGCACAGTTCCGCATGAGCTTCGCTATCCCCGAGAGTTGGAGCGACGAAGTGGGCAAACGCGTAACGCTGTATGCGAAGGCGCGTGACCTGGTGGCGCTCGATCCCGTAACGCTCGAGGAGATCCGACCGGGCGCAAACTCGGCGCTGAGTGCCGTTCTGCACGAGCTTCATGTGCCCGACGCGGCATGCGAACGCTCAGAAGTGCAGGTCGGCGTATGCGACAGCGCGGATACGACAGGACTTCACGACGCCCCGATGACAGCAGACGGCGATGGTGGCTCGAGTGGCAGCGGTACTGACGAGGGCGGCGGCTCCGGCGGAAGCTGCTCCGGCAGCGGCAAGAACCACGGCAATAACAAGCGCTCCGGAAAAGCGGGCGCGCTTGCGGGCACGGGCGATGTCAACGCTCCCCTTACGGCAGCCGCTGCAGCACTCGCCGCGGCAGGCGCGGGCCTCATCGCCTACAGCGCCCGCCGCACGGCGCTCGAAAAAGACACCGCCAATGAGGTCAATTCGGATAAGTCTCGCTAGCTCCTAGTTTTTTTGTGAGAGACGCCGGCTCGGCTCATCGAGCACCAAAAAGGACTGGCCCCGATAACTCGGAGCCAGCCCTGAGTCGCCTGACGTAAGAATCGCGGCGTTACTTGAGCTTCAGCGCCTCCATCATGGGCACGGCGGCGTCCCAATCGATCTTCCAGCCAATCGACACGCGGACGGTTTCACCCGTTGCGGGAGCCGTCGCAAACAGTGTATGGCCGTTGTCGGGACCGGTAAAGCGCAGCCACGTTATGCCGTTGTACTCGACCTGGTCGGTTGTTGTCTCCTTACCTTCGTAGACCTGCTCTAGGCTTGCAACCTCTTCCTCCGGCGAGCGTAGGAAGATGCTGATGTTCAGGCGTCCTCCAGTCTCGTCGTGGAAGAAGTTTGCCTTTTCGTGCTCTTCGTCGGACGAATCCAGCGTGTACCCATCGGCGGCCTCGATGCTGTACGATGCGCAGTCGATGCCCGTTAAATCTGCCTTCTCGCCAGAATCGGCCACGCCGCCGGCCGCCTTGAACTCCTTGGTCTCGCATCCCGTGGTGTCAAAGTGCATGGCCTCATGATTCTTGGCGGGGGCGTAAGCGTCTACGAACTCGACAGTGATGGGCCCGTAGTACGCCGTCTTGGGCGCCCAGAAATACACGTACTCAACGGTCTCGCCCGGGCCGATATCTGGCCTCTTGGAAAGATCGATGCCCTCGTGAAGCTCATCGGGAGCCTCACTTGCAACGTAGTCGAGCACGGCCGCCTTGCCGGAAGTAAACAACGGGTCGCCTGCCTCAAGATCGCCCTGGGCAGCATGCACGTTAAAGGAACTGAACGTCCTGTTCTTTGTGTTGTTGTTGGTAATCTTGATGTGCAGGTAAAAGCCGTCCTGCTTCTTGGCATCACCGCGATAGAACGTACCGTGAGCCACCGACTCATAGGTAATGCCTGCCACCTCGACCGTCTGCGGCTCATAGGCCTTGGCCTTCTTGGACTTCTCCTGCACAGGTGCGCTCCCGCCCGAGCCACTCGGCGCATTACCGCCGCAGCCGGCAAGCGTACACGCCAACACAGCCGAAAGCGTCACGGTGGGAATTCCTAACAGCAGCTTCTTCGTCATGGACTTCATCATCCTCACCGCTCCTTTCGGCTTGTAGCTCATCCGTTGCCCGAGTCGCAAGTCGACTCCGTGGCATCGGCTTCCACTATGAGCGTATGACGAAACGCGGCGCCGGCGAAGTGACCCACGGCCCAAATAACGACCCGCCAGAGCTCCTTATGGGCCAAAGGGACTCGCACACGCACGCCCGTGGCCCATAAAACGAGACGCTTGTCCCAATGTTCGATTCGATCCATCCGCAAACAAGGTAGGGCGCCTCCGGCCGCCTTCAAACTTACTCGGACAGAGCCGACTCGGTTTTGTCCGAGTAAACGAATCTCCATCGAACTCCGAACGATTGTTCGATGGATTTCGTGTTGGTTGGAATCGCCTATGGGCTGGGCTATGCTACCTTGACTATCTATATGACTTAAACGCAGCAAAGGAGCACCGAGAGAGCGAGTATGGCAAAAAACACCGCAAACTATGGTAACGACAGTATCCGCCAGCTCAAGGACGAGGAGCGCGTACGCCTGCGTCCCGCCGTCATCTTTGGCTCGGACGGACTCGACGGTTGCGCGCATGCCGCCTTCGAGATCCTGTCCAACGCCGTTGACGAGGCGCGCCAGGGCTACGGCAAGCTCATCACCCTTACCGCCTTTCGCGATGGCTCCATTCAGGTAGAGGACAACGGCCGCGGCTGCCCGCTCGACTGGAACCCCTCCGAGAAGCGCTTTAACTGGGAGCTCGTCTTTTGCGAGCTCTACGCTGGCGGCAAGTACAACAATAACCAGGGCGGCGACTACGACTTCTCGCTCGGCACCAACGGCCTGGGCTCCTGCGCGACCCAGTACGCTTCCGAGTACATGGACGTCACGGTTTGGCGCGACGGCAACAAGTACTCCCTGCACTTTAAAAAGGGCAAGGTCGTCGGTGCCAAAAAGAAGGCACTCGAGATTGAGCCCAGCGACGAGAACCACACCGGCACCACCATCAAGTGGCGCCCCGATCTTGAGGTCTTTACCTCCATCAGCATTCCCCACGATTGGTATCGCGAGACCATGCGCCGCCAGGCCGTGGTCAACGCCAACGTGACCTTCCGTCTGCGTATCGAGGGCGACGATGGCGAGTTTTCCGAAGAGGACTTCTGCTATCCCAAGGGCATCGAGGACTATGTGCTCGAGAAGGTCGGTACCGACTACCTTACTGAGCCCTTCTTTATCGAGGCCGACCGCCGCGGTCGCGACCGCGAGGACCTGCCCGACTACAACGTAAAGATCACCGCGTGCATGTGCTTCTCGCGCACCTTCATGATGCAGGAGTATTACCACAACTCATCGTGGCTCGAGAACGGTGGCTCGCCCGAGAAGGCGGCCCGTAGCGCTCTGACCAGCGCCATCGATGCCTACATCAAGCAACAGGGCAAGTACAACAAAAACGAGAGCGGCATAAAGTGGCAAGACGTCCAGGACTGCCTGGTACTGGTGACCAATTGCTTCTCCACCCAGACGTCCTACGAAAACCAGACCAAGAAGGCCATCAACAACCGCTTTATCCAGCAGGCGATGACGGCATTCTTTAAGGAGCGCCTCTCGACCTATCTGATCGAGAACAAAGACGCCGCCAACAAGATCATGGAGCAGGTGCTCATCAACAAGCGCTCGCGCGAGAACGCCGAGAAGACGCGTCAGAGCATCAAGACCAACCTGCAGCAAAAGACCGACATGGCCAACCGCGTGCAGAAGTTCATCGACTGCCGCTCCAAGGACAAGAGCCGCCGCGAGATCTACATCGTAGAGGGCGACTCGGCAGCAGGCGCCATTCGCACCTCGCGCGATGCCGAGTTCCAAGGCGTTATGCCCGTCCGCGGCAAGATCCTCAACTGCCTAAAGGAAGATTATCCGCGCATCTTTAAGTCCGACATCATCATGGACCTCATGCGCGTGCTGGGCTGCGGCGTGGAGATCAAGGACAAGCGTATCAAGAACCTTGGTGCCTTCGACCTGGACAACCTCAACTGGAACAAAGTCATCATCTGTACGGACGCCGACGTCGACGGTTATCACATCCGCACGCTCGTGCTCACCATGCTCTACCGCCTGGTGCCCACGCTTATCGACGAAGGCTACGTATATATCGCCGAGTCGCCGCTCTACGAGATCAACTGCAAAGAGAAGACCTACTTTGCCTATACCGAGCTCGAGAAAAACGGCATCCTCAAAGAGATCGGCGATCAGAAGTGTTCCATCAACCGCTCCAAGGGTCTTGGTGAGAACGACCCGGACATGATGTGGCTCACCACCATGAACCCCGAGACGCGCCGCCTGATCAAGGTGGAGCCCGAGGACGTCACCAAGATGGAGACCATGTTCAACCTGTTGCTGGGCAACGACGAGGCGGGTCGCAAGCGCCACATCTCCGAGCACGGCAAGGAATACCTGGACCAGCTGGACCTGCAATAGCAGCAAATCGATAACGACGGCCCATAAGAAGTTCAAGAGGAAATCGTGGCAAAGAAGAAGACGAAGAACCAGCCAAAGAAAAAGCAGGTTAACGCCGAGAACGTCATCGGCCTGCACTCCGAGGTCACCGACCAGCCGATTACGCAGACGCTCGAGGTCAACTACATGCCCTACGCCATGAGCGTCAACGTCTCGCGTGCATTCCCCGAGATCGACGGCTTTAAGCCCTCGCACCGCAAGCTGCTCTACACCATGTACAAGATGGGCCTGCTCAAGGGCGAGCGCCAGAAGAGCGCCAACATCGTGGGCCAGACCATGAAGCTCAACCCGCACGGCGATGCCGCGATCTACGAGACGATGGTGCGCCTAGCGACGGGCAACGAGGCGCTGCTTGCCCCCTTCGTGGAGTCGAAGGGCAACTTTGGCAAATACTATTCGGGCGACCTGAGCTACGCCGCCTCGCGTTACACCGAGGCAAAGCTCTCCCCCATCAGCGCCGAAATCTTCAAGGACATCGACAAGGACCCGGTCGACTTCGTTGACAGCTACGACGGCGCCATGAAGGAGCCGCGTCTGCTGCCCACCACGTTCCCCAACATCCTCGTCTCGGCCAACAAGGGCATCGGCGTCGCCATGGCGTCCGATATCTGCGGTTTCAACCTCAACGAGGTCTGCACCGCCACGATGCACTACCTGCAGGATCCCAACTGCGACCTGCTCGAGTACATGCCCATGCCCGATTTCTCCACCGGCGGCGAGATTATCTACCGCCGCGAGGAGATGGAGAAGATCGTCGAGACCGGCCTTGGCAGCTTCCAAATCCGCTCCCGCTGGCGTTGGATTCCCGAAGAGCGCATCATCGAGGTCTACGAGATCCCCTACACCACCAAGACCGATGTCATCATCGAGCGCATCGTCAAGCTCTCCAAGGAGGGCAAGGTCAAGGAGATCGCAGACATTCGCGATGAGACCGACCTTTCGGGTCTGCGCATCGCTATCGACCTTAAGCGCGGCGTCGACCCCGACAAACTCATGGCGAAGCTCTATCGCTCGACCACGCTGCAGGATTCGTTCTCGTGCAACTTCAACGTACTGGTCGATGGTTACCCTCGCGTTATGGGCGTGCGCCAGATCCTGCACGAGTGGGTCAAGTGGCGTATTGAGTCCACGCGTCGCCGCATCAACTTTGACCTGGGCAAAAAGTCCGAGCGCCTGCACCTGCTGCACGGCCTTGAAGCGATCCTGCTCGACATCGACAAGGCCATCGTCATCATCCGCGGCACCAAGCTCGAGGCCGAGGTCGTGCCCAACCTCATGCGCGGCTTCGACATCGACGAGACTCAGGCCGAGTTTGTCGCCGAGCTCAAGCTCCGCAACATCAACGAGGAGTACATCCTCAACCGCACCAAGGACATCGCCAAGCTCGAGGGCGAGATTGCCGAGCTCGAGGAGATCCTCTCCAGCGAGGAGAACATCAAGAAGGTCATCAGCGACGAGCTGGCCGCGGTCAATAAGAAGTACGTGATGCCGCGCCGCACGGGCAGGATCGAGCCCCATGAGGTTATCGAGGTAAGCTTGGAGCCCGAGGTCGAGGAGTACCCGGTCACCATCATGCTCTCGCGCGATGGCTATCTTAAGAAGATGACGGACCGCGTGCTCAAGAAGGCGACCACGCTCAAGTACAAGGACGGCGACAAACCCTTTATCGAGTTCCCGTCCTCCAACACCCACGAGCTGCTGGTCTTTACCAATAAGAGCCAGGTATACAAGTGCAAGGTTTCGGCGTTTGAGGACACCAAGTCGGCCCAACTGGGCTCGTACCTGCCGACCGATCTTGAGATGGAACCCGACGAGAGTGTCATCTGGGTCATCGACCCCGAGGATTACAAGGCCGATGTGCTGTTCGTCTTTGAGAACGGCCGCGTGGTGCGCGTCGCGCTTTCTGGATACGTCACCAAGACCAACCGCAAGCGCCTCAAGAACGCCATCTACGGCGGCAGCAAGCTGCTGTATGCGCAGGTGCTCAAGGAAGACCGCGACCTCGCGCTGGTCTCGAGCGACTACCGCCTGATGAACTTCAACACGTCGCTGCTCAAGACCAAGACGACCACCAACACGCAGGGCGTCCAGGCCTTTACGACCAAGAAGGGCCGCTCGGTCACCACCGTCGGCACGACCGAGGAGATTCTTGGCGCCGGCGTCTCGGCCGAAAAGTTCACCGCGCAGAGCCTGCCCTCCGCCGGTGCCCTCATGAAAGAAAACGACATGCCGAGTTTGTTTGACTAGGTACCACGGCAACGAGATCGTTAGATACTTCGCAAAGCGACGAGGCCCGGAACGCAACGGCATTGCGCCCGGGACTCGTCGTTTTTCTTCTCAACTATTTTTTAACGCAGATAAATTGATTTCTGCTTATTTTTCTGCGTAAAAAATGTCAGCGTCACTACTTCGATGCCCTTTGGTCAGTCGTTAGCAAAACTTGCAAAAGTTAGCAAAACTTGCAAAAATTAGCAAAACCTGCAAAGGAGCTACCATGGAGTACAGCAAGAACCCCTTTACCCCAACATTTGGAAGCGTCCCTCCCTTTCTAGCGGGTCGCGAGCATATCCTGCGCGACATCAACCGTGGCTTTATCAACGGCCCAGGAGATCCCAACCTGTCGACCATTTTTACTGGCGCAAGGGGAACGGGCAAGACGGCACTTCTCTCGCTCCTTTCAGAAACGGCGCTTGAACACGACTGGATCGCAGCAAATGTCTCCGCCATGCCAGGCATGCTCGAAGATATTATCGAGCGAACCGAAGAAGCCGCAGATAGCTACCTCTCACAGCCTCACGCGCGCATAAACGGTGTTCAAATTGGCCCAGTGGGCATCGATTGGACATACGCTCAAGAGGCTCAGGGCAACTGGCGCACGCGCATGAATGGCATCTTTAAGCAACTCGAAAAACATGACATCGGACTTCTCATCACCATCGATGAAGTCACCGTCGATCTCGAAGAAATGCTTCAATTTGCCTCTGTTTACCAGCACTTTGTACGCGAAGGTAAAAAAGTGGCCCTACTCATGGCAGGACTGCCCTACAAAGTATCGGCGTTGCTACGTAACGATTCCGTCTCGTTCCTCAGACGCTCCCAGTATCATCAGCTGGGACGAATCACTGATGTTGAGATTGCAAATGCATTTCGTAAAACCATTGAAGCAGGAGGACGCTCAATCACGCCAGAAGCGCTCGAGGATGCCGTGAAGGCCGTCGACGGATTTCCCTACATGATGCAGCTCGTCGGATATCGCACTTGGGATGTTTCGGAAAACTCGCCCCAAATCAGTACATCCGATGTCCAGCAGGGTTCTCTGCTTGCCCGTATGGAGCTGCGCGATCGTATTCTCGAAACGACCTATCAGGAGCTTTCCGATAAAGACATTGAGTTTTTGCTCGCGATGCTGCCCGATTCTGGCCCCAGCAGGGTCTCGGAGATAGCCAAACGCATGGGCGTCGCCAGCAACTACGCAAGCCAATACAAACGCCGCCTCCTCGAGGACGGCGTTATCGGGGAACGTGGACGTGGCCTCGTCGGCTTCGACATCCCCGCGTTCAGGGAATTCTTGAACGAGAAGGCGTTTTAGCACACCGGAATTGTCCGCGGGAGCATCGTTGCATGGCAATCAGCAATCCTCTTGGTAAGGGCAGCAAGCATTTCCGCTTGTGCTGATTGCCATGCGCTCCTCTTGTCCTTAGGCGAGCTTGCGGGCGAGCTCGCGCACCTCTTCCAACTTGGGCGAGGAGGCCATGCTGTCGCGCTCGGTCATGCCGCTAATGGTGACAATGCCCTGGTCCTCCCACTTGCAGTACGCGCAGGTTGACTTGTACATAGCGATCGCCGCATCATAGACGCCCTCGCTGTGGCTATCGAGTAAAAGGGCCGTCTTGGTGAACGGGAAGCCCGTAGCACCGAAGGCGTACAGGCGGTCGATGACAGCCTTCTCCTGTGCGGTGATATCAAACCAGTAGATAGGCGAAGCGAAGACGACCATGTCGGCGTCTTTCAGCGACTCAATCACGTTGGCCATGTCATCCTTCTGCACGCAGACGCCCTCATGGGCGAAGCAGTACTGGCATCCCAAGCAGCCGGCGATCTTCTTGCTGGCAACGCGGACGACCTCGACCGTATTGCCGCCCTCACGCGCGGTCTCGGCAAACGCCTCGACCATGGTATCGGTATTGGCGCCCTTACGCGGGCTGCCGCTCAATACAACGATATTCATAGGATTCCCTCTCCTTCATGCTGCAGGCGCGCAGCATTTTTTCTTGTAACCAAAACAAATGGGGTTAATCAATCGCCAGCAGGCCATATCTCTTGCTCAAGTTCCCTAAAGAAGCTCAAGGCGATTGCAATTGCCTTATACAACATCGAAAACCAAAGAGGGGCCATAGCAACGTCGCCTGCCCGAAATGGCCTGCGGTTAAAATCAACTACGGGGATCGTGACGAGCCGATACCGCCCGCATGCCCCCTTCGGAATAGGCGCTGAGCAGCTCCTGAGCGTGGGCAAACTCGGGCCCTCGCCTCCAACCGAGCAGGCGGTTGACCGCGAGATTTCCCTGGACGTTGTGGACGAAGAGCAGATAGGCGTCCTCGCGCGAAAGCCCAGTCTCCTCCATGATCGAGGGAACCATCTGCTCGGCGCCGCGCTCGACGACGCGCTGTGCCACCCGGGCGTACGCGTCGTCATCCGAGTAGAGCAGATAATAGTCATCGTTTGCCGGCGGACGCTGGCAGAGGGCACCCGCCTCCGTTCCCTCGAGCGGTGGCACCGCCGCCAAGGCCTCGTCGATAAGCGCGTCGAGCAGGGCGAACTTGTCCTCGTAGTGCAGATAGAACGTGCCACGGTTGATATCGGCGCGGCGGCAGATATCCGCTACCGTCATCTTCGCGAAGCCGACCTCGGCCAGCAGCGCGAAGAACGCCTCCCGTATGACCGAGAGTGTATAGCGTCGGCGACGATCGATCTTCCCCGCTTCCATTACCCCTCCAATTGCAACGCTCGACAATGCCCGGCAAACGCTCGTTTATCGACAGCAGGCCGAAGCTGTTCATTGCTCTTAAGCAAATCGACATGGATACTTTTTATAGACACCTGTTTATAATAGCTGAAAGAAGGTATCCAGTGACCCTGTACGAGCAGCTCGTTATCGAGCTCACCAACCAATCGTTTTCCCTTCAGGCCGCCTACCGCAGCGGCGGCACGCCCTATGAGCTGAGTGACCGCGAGCCCGAGCCCTACGACCAGCAAATCAGGGACTTCGCCCGCATGATCGAGGAAGCCGATTGCGTGCTGGTGGGCGGGGCCTCTGGGCTCTCCGCGGCGGGCGGCGGCGACTTCTATTACGAGGACAACGCAACCTATCGCAGGCATTTCGGCAAATTCGCCGAGCGCTACGGTTTCAAGGGCGCTTTCGAGGGGTCGTTCTACCGCTGGCCCACCGCCGAAGCGCGCTGGGGATACCTCGCCACCTTCCTCGACACCACGCTCAACGCCCCGCTGCGCAAGCCCTACAGGGACCTCGACACCATTCTCGCCGAGAAGGATTTCTTCGTGCTCACCACCAACCAGGACACGCAGTTTGTGAAGCTCTATCCCTGGGAGAAGGTGGCAGAGATCCAAGGCGACCACCGCTTCTTCCAGTGCTCCCGTTGCTGTACCGACGAGGTATGGGACGCCATCGAGCCGGTCTCTCGTATGGTAGAGGCCATGGGAGACGGCCTAGAGGTTCCGACAGAGCTCGTGCCACGCTGCCCGCACTGCGGGGCAGAGGCGTTCCCCTGGGTTCGCGGCTACGGCAACTTCCTGCAGGGCGAGCTCTACGAGGAGCAGTACCGCAAGATGTCCGACTGGCTCGACGCGCACGCGCGGCAGAGGATCCTCTTCCTCGAGCTGGGTGTGGGCCGCATGACGCCCGCGTTTATCCAGGAGCCGTTCTGGGCCCTCACGGCGCAGTTACCGCAGGCCAGCTACATCGCCGTAAACAACAGGACACAGTTTCTCCCCCGTGCGATCGAGGATCGGGGGCTCGCCGTTCGCGCCGATATCGCCGACGTGCTCGCCGACGTGCGCAAGACGCTGGGGAGGTAGCGCATGGAGACGGCGAAAGCAGTTCGCATAGGCAGGACGCTAGCCGAGGCGGATCTTGTCATCATCGGCGCCAGCAACGGACTCGATATGGCGGAGGGGCTCAATCTCTTCTGCACCGATGCTCATTTTCGGGAGGCGTACGGAGACCTCGCCCAGGCCGACGGTATCGGCTGCATACTGCAGGGGCTGGCCTCCCCGGATGCAAACGTGCGACGCCGGTGGAGCGAGCGGTTCCATCAAAAGGAGTATGTCGAATATGAGCCCAGCCCGCTCATGAACGGGCTGCGGCGTCTTACGGAGCACGCCGACACCTTCGTGGTCACATGCAACATCGACGGGCACTTCGCGCGCGCCGGGTTCGACGAGGAGCGCGTGCTCGAGACTGAGGGGAGCACGCGCACGTCGGTTGACGAGCGGCGCCTCGCCCATCCAGACACCCTCGCCATGACCCAGCTCGACGAGCTCGCGCGTCTTGTGCAAGCCCATCGCAACGGCAGGGTCGCCATCCTCGAACTTGGCGTGGGACTGCACAACGGCGTCATAAAGCGCATGCTCGCCCAGATCGCGAACGCCTGCGAGCACGCCACCTACATCGTGTTCAACTACGGCCAGGCCATGGCGCCCGACGCTTCGTGCGAGACGATTCTCGTTGACGGCGATATGGCCCCGGCTTTCGAGGAGATCGCCCGATGCCACCCCTAGAAAGAGAAGCGCGTAGGCTTCGAAGCCTTATCGACGATGCCGACGCCATCATCGTCGGCATCGGCTCGGGCATGTCGAGCGCCGCCGGGTTCAACCATTACAACCGCGCGGGCATGGCGCGCGCAGGAATGGCGGACTGGCAGCAAGCCTTTGGCTTCAAGAGCCTTTTCGACGGCTTCTACCACCTCTACCCCAGCCTCGAGCAGCAATGGGCCTACTACGCGCGATATATCGATTTCATGCTGCGCGAGCCGACCTCGCAGCCCTATCTCGACCTACGGTCCCTCATCGGCCATAAGGATTACTTCATCCTGAGCACCAATGTGGACACCCAGGTCGAGAAGACGTTTCCCGACGAGAGAACCTGTAACTATCAGGGAAGCTTCGCGCAC
>UQSB01000026.1 GCA_900543505.1 uncultured Collinsella sp.
TCCTGTTCGTGCGGAACTCATTGAGAGGCAAGGCCCTGCGCCCGGCCCCTCGGTTCCCGTTTACGAGAGCGACGTTCTCAGCAACTCGTTGAAGAGCTTCGGGTTGCCCTTGCCGCGGCTCGCCTTCATGCACTGGCCCACCAAAAAGCCGATGACCTTCTGGTTGCCGTCACGATACTGCTGTGCCTGATCGGCACAGTTTGCCAGCACCTCGTCCACGATCGGCTGCAGCGCGCCGGCATCGCTCACCTGACGCATACCGCGCTCGTCGACGATCTTATTGGGGTCGTCGCCGGTCTGGGCCATGGCCTCAAAGACCTCGTGCGCCTGGTTGGAGCTGATGGCGTCGGTCGCCAGCAGCTTAGCCAGCGCTGCCACCTGAGCCGGCGCGATGCCGGACTCGGCGAGCGACACACCCGCTCCCTTAAGGTAGGCGATCATCTCGTTGACCAGCAGGTTTGCGACCGTCTGGGCCTCCTTGCCAGCCATACCGGCAGCGGCGGCCTCAAAGAACTCGGCAAACTCCGGGTCGCCGGCAATCTGCTCGGCGTCGGCCGTCTTAATGCCAAAGTCGGCCTCAAAACGAGCGCGCTTGGCATCGGGCAGCTCGGGGATCTCGCCACGGCAACGATCGATAAACTCGTCGTCCAGGTCGAACGGCGCCAAGTCGGGATCGGGGAACAGACGATAGTCGTCGGCCGTTTCCTTCACACGCATGACCACGGTGCGCTTGCGGCTGGGCTCCCAGTGGCGGGTCTCCTGATAGATGATGCCGCCCTCCTCGAGCACCTCGGCCTGACGGCAGATCTCGTAGGCAAGGCCGTCATGCAGGCTCTTAAACGAGTTGAGGTTCTTGAGCTCGGTCTTGGTACCCAGCTTGGTCTCGCCGCGGCGGCGCAGCGACACGTTGCCATCGCAGCGCATGGAACCCTTCTCCATGGAGCAGTCCGAAATGCCCAGCGTCACAAAGATGCGGCGGAGCTTCTCCATAAACAGGCGAGCCTCCTCGGGCGTGCGCAGGTCGGGCTCGGTGACGAGCTCGATCAGCGGCGTGCCGCAGCGGTTGTAGTCGACGAGCGACTCGGCCGCGGCGGTAATGCGGCCCTCGGCGCCGCCCACGTGAACCATCTTGGCGGCGTCCTCCTCCATGTGGATGCGCAGGATGCGGATGGGCACCGTGTAGGAACCGTCCTCGCGACGCTCGGGCATCTGCAAGTTGGACGCGTCATAGCTGGCCAGGTGGCCGGCGCGCTGGTTGCCCTCGCGCATGGTCGACGTCATGGACGTGGACAAGCCCTCGGCGTTGGCCGAGGCGCTCGCCAGGCTCTGGGCCTCGGCCTCGCCAAACGCGCATTCGGGGCGCTCGGCGGCACCGCGACCGGTCACATCCAGATCAAGGTGACCGTACATGGCAAAGGCGACCGGACCCTGCGTGGTCTGGAAGTTCTTGGCCATATCGGGATAGAAGTAGTGCTTGCGGTAGAACATCGAGTGGCGCTGGATCTCGCAGTTGGTGGCCAGACCCGCCTTGACGATACTCTCGATGGCGCGCTTGTTGGGCACCGGCAGGGCGCCGGGCAGGCCCAGGCACACCGGGCACACGTTGGCGTTGGGCTCGTCATCGTGGCTGAGTTTGCAGTTGCAGAACATCTTGGTATCGAGTGCGGTGAGCTCGGTATGGATCTCCAGGCCAATCACGGCCTCCCAATCCTGCAGGACCTCGGAAAACTCCTTCATTACAGCTCGCCTCCCTTCCCGGCAAAATCGGGCGCGACGGAAAGCACGGGCGCACCCGTGGCGGCATCGGCAAAGCCGCGCTCCAGGGCGCGGGCAAACGTGAGCAGCTGACGGTCCTTAAAGGCAGGTCCCACCAGCTGGGCAGAAACGGGCAGCTGAGTGTCCTCGCCCAGTCCCAGCGGCACCGAGATACCGCCGTTGCCGCAAATGTTGAGCGAAATGGTGTACAGGTCGGAGAGGTACATCTGCGTGGGGTCGCTGATCTCGCCAAACTTAAAGGCCGTGCGCGGCGAGGCGGGCATGAGGATGGTGTCCACCTTGGCATACGCGGCATCGTAGTCCTGCGTGATGAGCGTGCGGGCCTTCTGCGCGGCGTAGTAGTACTTGTCGTACACACCCGAGGAGAGCAGGTAGGCGCCGAGCATCTGACGGCGCTTGGCCTCGGCACCAAAGCCGTGGGCACGCGAAAGCGAGCTCTGGTCGGACAGGTTGGCGCAGCCCTCCTCCTGGTAGCCGTAGCGAATGCCGTCGAAGCGGGCCAAGTTTGAGAACGCCTCGGCCGGGCCGATGACGTAGTAGGCGGCGATGGCGGCGTCCAGGTGCGGCAGGTCGACCTCCACGAGCTCGGCGCCCTGGTTCTGCAGCTCCTGGGCGGCGCGCTGAACAGCGGCCTTGACCTCGGGCGTCAGGCCCTCGGCCTCCATAAACGCGGGGATGATACCCACGCGCTTGCCCTCGATGCTGTCGTTGAGATGCTCGGTAAAGTCGACGGCGCAATCCTGGCTGGTACAGTCGTACGGATCGTGGCCCGCGCCGGTAAGCGCGTTCATGGCCAGCGCGACATCCTCGACCGTGCGGCCAAAGGGGCCCACCTGGTCGAGCGACGAGCCAAAGGCCACCACGCCGTAGCGGCTCACGGCGCCATACGTGGGCTTAAAGCCCACCACGCCGCACAGTGACGCCGGCTGGCGAATGGAGCCGCCGGTGTCCGAGCCCAGTGAGAGCGCGACCTCGCCCGCAGCGACGGCAGCAGCGGAACCGCCCGAGGAGCCGCCGGGCACGCGCTCGGTATCCCAGGGGTTGTTGGTGCGGTGGAACGCCGAGGACTCGGTGGAGCTGCCAAAGGCAAACTCGTCCATATTGGCCTTGCCCATGGGCAGGCAGCCGGCGTCGAGCATGCGCTGGACGCAAGTGGCGGTGTAGACGCTCTGGTAGTTCTCGAGCATGCGGGAAGCGCAGGTGGTGCGCGTACCCACGAGGTTCATGTTGTCCTTGATGGCCAGCGGCACGCCCGCGAGCGGGGGCAGAGCCTCGCCAGCGGCGCGGCGGGCGTCGATTTTGGCAGCGGCCTCAAGCGCGAGCTCGGGCGCTACCTGCAGAAATGCCTGGACTCCGCCCTCGCGCGCCTCGATGGCCTCGAGCGAGGCCTGCGCGACCTCGGTGGCAGAGAAATCGCCGGCGGCAACGTGCTCGGCCAGCTGCGCGGCCGTGAATCGATCGAGATTGAGCTTCATTACTCGCTCTCCCCCTCTCCCAAAATGGACGGCACGCGGAAGTAGCGGTCGCGCGCGCTGCCGGCGTTTTCGAGCGCGACGTCGAGCGGCAGATCGCGCTCGGGCTCGCGCAGGTCGTCACCCATCACGTTGGACAGGCTTCCGATGGGATGGAACGTGGGCTCCACGTCGGGCAAGTCATATTGCAAGACGGGCTCGAGCATCTGGACGGCGTCGTTCATATAGGACGTCATCTGGGTGAGCTCGTCATCGGTCAGTGCGATCTCTGCGTACTCGGCGATGCCGCGCACGTCTTTCTCGCTGAGTGCCATAGGCGCTCCCTTCCGCATAACAGATAAACCGCTCTAGTATACAAGGCAACGCCGCTTGGAGCAGGTGCTTTACCCAAATGCAGCGAAAACGTAACGAGGGCGGCGGGCTGTCAGGCAACGGGCTGGCGATTCTGCAGCGAAACCGCACCGTCCATAGCGAAAACCGCGCCGCCCACAACGAAAGCCGCGCCGTCCACAATGAAAACCATCGCAACATTCGACACTTTTCGCCAAAATCGCGATTTTCATCGAATGTTGTGATGGTTTGGAAGTCCCGACCACCACAAAGGTGCCTGTCCCCGTTGTGGTGGTTCTGAACGATGTCCTATGCCGAGGCCTTGGCCTTGCGGCGCTTGCGGACCGCGTGGATCACGATGTCCAGCAGCAACAGCGCAATGGCCACAACCACGATGAGCACGGCAAACTCGCGCTTGCCCCAGTGGCGGCCGGCCAGCGACTTTTGCTTGTCAACGTCCTTTTTGTTGTACTTGGTTCGCACGCAATGCACCAGCAGGCGGTGGTCGTTCACGCCGTAGGGCGTGCAGGTGACGAGCGTCACCTTGTCGGCGCCGGGCTCGATAGTCAGCGACTCCATCTCCTCGGGCAGTACCACCTCGGAGTCCACCATCTTGTAGGCAAGCGTCTTGTTCATGGTGTGCAGCAGCACCAGGTCGCCGGGCTCCAGCGAGTGGATGTCGTCGAACATGCTCAGGTTGCGCATACCCGAGTGCGCGGTGAGCACGCAATGCGTCGAGGTGCCGCCCACCGGCAGGCTCGTGCCCTCCAAGTGGCCGACACCCGCCATGAGGACCTCCTCGCTCGTGCCATGGTAGATGGGCATGCTCACGTCGATGGAGGGGATCTCGACCCAGCTCATCATGGGGTCGCGGTCAAAGATGAGCTGCTGGGCGTAGGGCTCGATCTGGTCGGCGGGAAGCTCGGTGGCCTCGCCGGCAAGTTGCTCGTTATAGGAGCGCGCCTGGAGCAGGATGCGCTCGCGCTCCTCGGCAGACAGCGCGTCCACGGTGCTGGACACGGTGCTGATCTGGTTGAACACGCCCGAGGCCTCGAGCCGGTCCAAGATCCACGGCCAGGTCATAAGGCCCACGCCAATAAGGATGATGACGATGGTGATGAGTCGATCGGCCCAACGCGGCAGTCGCTTGCGGCGGCGCTTGGGCTTTTGTTGAGGTTTGGGCTGAGGGCTTGAGCCACCGTTGGCCGCGGCGTTATTGCTCTTCATATGTTTGGCGCCCTGCACCATCGCCAGTCACTCCTCTACAACTCAAGTTGTCTAAACAAATAATAGCCGATTAGCGAGCTTCCGCGCCGGACAACGCAGCTAGACTGCACCGTCCAGTCGAGGATAAGCCAGCATTTGAGTTTTCAAAATGCCCCGGATCGGCGGGGCGATTCGGGATACAATATCAATAGAAAACGACGCACCCCGCGTAAATGTTTGGGAGCGCGGGCGGCCTAGTTTTCTGGTTTTGTTAAATGCCCGGGATCCTACCCCCGGGCATTCTTATTTGCGCTTGTTGCGGCGCAAATGCCTTCCACCGTCCGCATCGCGCGTGCGCCTACGGACCTTAAACCGAACCTCATACGAGTCAAGAAACGCGATGACGAACGTGCCAACCGCCGCGAGGGCGGCGAGCGCGTTAAGGAATTTCAGCATTTGGGGACCTCCGATCGAGTCGTCGGCCGCCCGCGCACGGGATGCGTCGCAAAGCCATTTTACTGCGAGTGTATGCACCCACAGCTGGTAAACGCGATTTTGACAAACATTTGTTCGATAGTTACAAACACGATTCCTCATCCAGCGGAGCCTGGCCGCATTGTCCGGGTTTGCCCAACGTGTTTGCGTTTTCAAATGTCCCGAATCGGCGGAGCGATTCGGGATACAATAGCTGCAGGAAACGACGCACCCCGCGTAAGTACTTAGGAGCGCGGGCGACCAGTTTCCGACGTTGTTAAATGCCCGGGCCTCTAACCCCGGGCATTCTTATTTGCGCTTGTTGCGGCGCAAATGCCTTCTACCGTCCGCACCGCGCGTGCGCCTACGGACCTTAAACCGAACCTCATACGAGTCAAGAAACGCGATGACGAACGTCCCACATCGGACGATGGAGGCTGGCTGCGTTGTCCCAAAAAAGCGGGGCAGCCTCCAGTGCGGATTCTGCCCCGAAAAGAGAATGGCAAAGCAAGAACGTAAATAGACGAGAAAAGTGTCCGCAAGTCTCATGGCCATCACATCCCACCTGCCAAAGGGATGGGTGAGCGAGCGTTACTCCTGCTCGGACTCCTCAGCCTGCTTACGGCTGCGGATGAGGTGCGCCACGCCGATGCACAGCACCGCGCCACCAGCGATCCACGTGAAGGTCACGCCATTGAGACCGGTGAGCGGGAGGCCGGAGCCCTTCTTGTTCTGGATGGTGACAGGAATCATGGTCGAATCAACATTTTTATCGAACTTAGAAGTGACCATATCAGAACTGTCTTTTACGGTAAGTTTTGTCAGTTTGCCGGTCGCCTTGTCGTACGTAGGCGTCACCGTAATGGTAAAGCTGATGGAGTTATAACCCGCGGGCGTCTCACACTCCGTAATCTCGTACTCACCTGCAACAAGACCAGGGATAAAGACCTTACTGGTAGTCTCGTTAGTCCTAAACACTCCAGCTTCGCCTGAATTGCTAGTGAGTCCACCAGTCTCCGTCAGCCATTCATCGCCAGTAACAGGAGTGGTACCCTCCTTGATCATTTTGACCTTAAAGCCGGCAACGAGCTTTTTATGTAAATCATCCGAAGCGGTCTTAGTGACATCGAGGCCAAAGACGTAGTCAGTGACCTTGTCCGACTCAGAAGTGCCCTTATCATTAGTCATGGGATTGTTGGAATAGACAAGCTTGACCTCATTGGTGTTGCCGGTGGCCGTGTATTCGGCATCGCTGGTGAGCTGAGCTTTGTAGGTCACGACCACCGTAGAAGCAGCATCGACACTAATCGCGTTTCCCTTAGCACTCTGAACCGCTTTAAGGTTATCGAAAGAAACCTTAAGGAGTTCAGTTCCAGTAGTCGCATCGTCAGTCACGGCCACATCGTAACCGCTGGCTTTATCGAATTTAACCTCGTTCTTTGTACCATTGTTAACGATATAGACATGCAAACCGTTCAGCGAGCCATCGGAGTTCTTTACAACCTTAAGACCCTTACTCAACGTATCTTGGAATTCATAGTAATAGGTATCGTACGAGGCAATATTGTCCGCAACGTGACCGGTCAGCCTGTAGTCGATATCCTGTCCGATCCAAGCATCACCGCTATTCTTCCAGTTTTTCTCTTCGACATTGGTAGCATCCGTACCAGCATTGTCATCGAGAATCTTCTTTTCGACCGTGGGAATGCTGGTCTTCTCGGTAACGACCACGGAATTACCGCCAACGATGGCAAAGATCGGGGAGGTGCCAGTGTTCGGCTTGGCTGGATCCGTAAGGTCATCAGACACGAACAGGTAATAGCCATCTCCGCTATCATTAGGGCGCGTCCACTCCTCGCCCGCCTTAAATGAGCCACCCACTGCGGTCTCATCTTTAGCCACAGCTTTAGCAATCGAATTCAACACGCTACCGGAAGCAACGCGCGTACCGCCAGTAGTTGCCGTGCTGGCAGAAGTGCCCGTTACATTTTGAAAAAGCCATTCAGCGACAACCTGAGCAGTGGCACTGTCGTCAAGCTTCTTGGCGTCATCCTTCTCCACAAGCTTTTTGTACTCGTCAGAACCCTGAATAGCAGCGATCACCTTGGAACCGACAGTACCATTTGCCCATTTGATATCGGAAGCAACCTTGCCATTGCCCTCCTCGTCAACGACTTTGGCCTTGAAGATCTGATAGGCCTTGAACGTATTGTCCTTGTTGGCGTCGTCGACCTTATTGATCGTGATGCTGCCCGCCGCACCCTCAGCAAACGCCATGGTCACGGGGGCCATAACTCCACCAAAGCTCAGCGCTGCGGTGAGGCCGGCGGTTACCGCCAGGCGTGCGATGTTCTTGCTCATGCTCATCTTCTTTTCCTCCGTTTTCCGTTTGGTTCTCATTCGATCGGTCATCATCTGTCTGTGTCTTAGCATCTACTTCGCTACGTCTCGCCCCGCTCTCTGTGGGGCTGCCAGCTACTCTTTATGGCTGCCACCTCCCCGCTTGACCAGGAGCGCGACCACGATGAGCGCGGCTCCGGCGACCGCTGCGGCGGCCGCGGCGTACATTGCCATATCGCCAGTCGAGGGCATAAAGCCTCCGGTGGTAATGCTAGGGGGTGTGCCGGTGGGCGTGTTGATGAGCGACGCCTCCAGGCTGCCCGTCGACCCGTCCGCGCTGTCGGCGCGCAGGGGCGACTCGGCCGTGATGGTGAGCTTGGGCTTGGCGGCGGCCACCTGGTCGACGTCCAGACCCTCGGCCTTGACCGTCACGGAGCGTGTGCCCTCAAAGGCGGTGTAGCCCTTGGGTGCCTTGAGTTCGCGGACCTCCAGCTTGCCCGAGTCCACGCCCGAGACGGTCACGCGACCGTCCTCGCCCGTGGTGACGGTGGCCTTACCTTGCGCATCCCACGTGCCGTCAGCCGCTAGCGTGCGGCCGCGGTCGTCGGCGATGCTCAGGACCGCCCCGGGCAGTGGCTTGTCGCCATCGCTGCCGCGCTTGGTGAGCGCGAGATCCCAGGTGTAGGCGCACGCATCGTCGCTCGGCGTGCGGGTGAAGCCGGCGTCGCCGGACTGGTCGGCAAGAGGAGAGCGCGGGTAGCGCAGGTAGACCTCGTTGGGGTTGCCCTTCGCGATGCCGTGGTTGCACGCGCTGTTGAGCGGCGCATTGTACACGGCGACCACGCGGGCGCCCGCGGTGAAGGCGTCGGCCCCGCCGAGCGCGGCGATGAGGTCGCCGGTGCGCACGGTGAAGGTCTTGCCGTCGGCCGCTACCTTGGTGGCGCACTGGGCCGTGATGTCGGTCCAACCCTTCGCGGGCTCGGTGCCGGCGAGGCCGTTCTTGTCGGTCTGGACCGCACCAAAGCCGCCGTCCACCCCCGCCGCCACGTACACGTGTATGCTCGCGGCGACCTTGGAGAGGTCGAGCCCCGCGCTCATGGTGTCGACGAACTGCACCGTATAGGTGTCGTAGGCGGTGAGCCCGGCCGTGACCGTGGCAGAGAGGCGCCAGTACAGGTCGTCGGCGACCGTGGCGTCGGCGGCCTTCTGCCATGCGGCGGTGCTGTCCTCCAGCACGTGCTTGGCGACCTTGGGCGTCGCGGCCTTGGGCTTGACGGTGACGGCGCTGCCGCCCACCAGCGCCATGATCGGCGCGGTGCCGGCCTCGTTTTGAGAGATGGCGTCGTCTTTGGCGACGACGAGCCAGTAGCCGCAGGGCAGCTCGGCCGCCGTGCCCGCGTTAAGGGCCACGGGCACGGCGCCAGAGCTCTGGAGGGAACGAGCGAGCTGTGCGCTCAGCGCGCTCGTAAGGTGGGAATCGGTGTTGAGCCACTCGGCAGCTTCCTGCGCGATGGTCTGGGAATTGGGCATGCCGGCGCTATGCAGCACAGGCAGCGCGGCGTCGCGCACGGCGTCGCTTGCCCAGGCAAGATCGGTGGCGATCTTGGCGTCGCTGTCGCCGTCGACGACGTTGGCGCTAAAGATCTGGTAGGCGTCGTAGCTGCTCGCCACGGTGCCGCTCACCGTGATGGAACCGGTCGAGGTCGGCGCGGCCTGCGCGGATGCGGGGAACACAACCGCGCAGATGCCGATCAGGAGGGCAAGCAGCGCAAACAAGATCGGGAAGGAGCAAACTTTCTTATTCACGACGCTCGCCTCCCTTCGCATTCGCCTTGCGACGAATGTGCATCCAGGCCGCAGCAGCGCAAAGCGCCGCCGCGCCGGCAAGGTACGTCAGAGTGACGCCCGACATACCAGAAAGGGGCAAAGATGTGGAGTAGGTGTTGGTGAAGGTGGGAGTGGAACTTTCAGTGAGTTCGCGGCCCGTGTCGTTGGTCACTGGCTTGCCATCACGATCCTGAATCTGCTTGTAGGTCGCAGTGACGTCGATATGGTGGTTAGAGTCGTCAGTCGCGTTAACCGTAATCTGATAGACCGACTTGTCGTACGTATAGTGCGAGAACAGCGAACCGTCGTCTTTCTCGCGCACGTAGTACGTGAAGGTCTTGGAAGCACCACGGCCAGTGGGGCCAGACGCGAGCTGGTCGAGTTGATCGAGTTTGTAATCAATCTTGTCGAAGCTCAGGGTCTGGGACTTGTCGCCGTCGGCAGTGGTGGACTTGCTGCTAACGATATCCGTAAAATCTGTGTCGGTCGCAAGCTGGAGCGTGAACTCCTTCATCTCGCCACCCTCAACGACCTTGGTCGCCTTAGGGGTCCAAGAGCCAGTCGAGTCGTACGGGGTGAACTTGTTAGTGAAAGTCGTGGAGTCACCCTCACAGATAATTGGATAATAGTCTCCACTCTTCTGCACCTTGCTCCTCGCTTTTACGTTCTCCCACTTCCCAGACGACTCGCGGAATTCGTACTTGGTTACACCGACGTTTTTAATCGTGTAGTTATGGATGTAAAGATCCTTCAGTTGGCTTGAGTTTTCTTTACTCGGAACAGACATGAGCAAGGTCTTGGTATCTTCGGCCGTCACCACAATCTTATACACGCTGGAGTCGTACGTGATGCCAGAATCACCACCGGGATCTTCGACCAAGTAGTATGTGATTTCGTTACCCGCGCCACTCGATGCGAATTGTTCACCAAGGTCAAACGTAATGCTGCCTTCTGCATCATTTGCTGCTGTTCCAACCTCGGTGCAAACGTCGCGATTGAATGTCGTGCCAGCTGTCGTGCCAGCCAAAGGGTCGTCTGAATCCTTGCGATACACCGTAAAGGAGAACTCCCCATCATTGAGCTTGCGGCCTTCCAGCTTCTTGGTCGCCTTGAGCTTGAGGCTCGGATAGACATACGTGTCCTCAGGCGCGCCCATGTACAGGTCGCCGTTCGACATGATGCCGCCGCCATGGTTCCAGGAATAATTGCCCGTGATAAACGTCGCGCCCGCCTCTAGCGCAGCCTTTCGCGCATTGATCGCCTCGGGGTCTTGAGCCTTAACATCCGAACTCAGGCCGATGCTGTTATATACCTGCACGCCACCGTTAGCGGGGATAGTAATGGCTTTCTGAAGCTCTAAGCTTCCCCGATACTTAGCATCGCCGCCGCCAAGCATTTTGCCAATCACCGCCGCGATCGGAGTCGTATGACCCTCCGCCGCAAGGAAGAAGTCCGCGTGGTCGTTTTCGCGAAACACTTCGGCATTGTAGGCGTCGGAGTCCTGGTCCTTACCGTGACCACCGCCGGAAAGATGGGGGGTGCCGTTATTGCCTGTATTACTCACGGATTCGTAATCGTTCGCGTTTTGCTCATTTCCGGCAGAAGTATTACCGAAAATCGCCGTGCCGTCGGTGCCTGTCACCAAAGTCTTACCCGTCGGGCAAACCGCAACGCCGCCACCGTAGCCACCGGCCTCATTGCTGCTTATATAGGAGTTATAGACAAATAGCCTACCAGCATTAGACGCGACCTTAGAATCGCCCTGGACGAAGATGCCGCCTCCACCCCAGTCAAAGCGAGACATGCAGTGGTTATTAGTGATATAGACTGGATTTGAATTTGACGTTCCTTTTATCATCGCGTCAACCATCTGGCCCACGCGAATGCCGGCACCCTCAGAGCGAAAACTCACGTTAGAGGCAATAGTTCCCCCCGTAATGTTGAGCCATGCCATTGTCTTGCGCGAGCTCGCCCCTTGGTGTTCGATGTCGGT
The DNA here is from genome assembly GCA_900543505.1 of uncultured Collinsella sp. Taxonomy (GTDB): domain Bacteria; phylum Actinomycetota; class Coriobacteriia; order Coriobacteriales; family Coriobacteriaceae; genus Collinsella. The sequence goes on from UQSB01000026.1 coordinate 11,419, forward strand.
CACATAGACGCCGCCGCCGGCTTCCTCAGAATAGTTGCCCGTGATCTGGCCGCCCGAAATGGTGACATGAGTACCGTTTTTAGCGGCAAGTCCAGCACCGCCATGATCGCCATTACCATCGTTACCACAGTAATTGGCATATTTATTGTTAGTAATGTAGCCACCAGAAACAGTAACGCTGCCGCCTTCGGCCATGATGCCGCCGCCGAAACCAACACCAGTAGCAAGCGTGCTGTTGCCGGAGATTACGCCATTAGTTATGTTGACCGTGGAGTCTTTAGCATACACACCACCGCCACTAGGAGCACTGTTGCCGGCAATTACGCCACCGGAAACCTCGAGGGTCGAATTACCGTGTATTTCAATTCCGCCGCCCACACCCGAGCCAGAAGCTCCACACACATAGCCGCCGCGCATGTTGACGGTAGAGCCGTTCTCGGCATAGACCAAGCTGCTAACGCTGCTGCCTTGTTTTTGCGTGATCACGCCGCTCACAAGGTTAAACGTGCCACCCTTGCCGTTGTTGTTATACAGATTGATGAGCTTTAGATTTGCGTTGCCGTCGCACGCCACGATGGCGCCCTTAATATCGACGTTATGTCTGACAAGCGTCTCGATTGTCCCTGTACCACTCGGAGTCGATTTGGTCACGTAGTAGGTAAGATTAGACGGAATGCCACCAACGTAATTTAGCTCGACTTTCTTGCCATAATTATTGGGATTCGGGTTCTGCCCCTGATCAGTCAGCTGTTGGACATCGTTGACCGTCTCAGTCACCGGCGCGGAGTCCTTAATTTCGTCCTTAATTGTAAGTGTTGCGCCGTTAGCAACATCAAATAACGGCTTGTCGGTGTTCAAGCACTTGATCTTATGATCGTTTAAGTTCAGCGTTATATTGCTGCCGCTCTTCTCAAGTTTGATTTCACCAGCATAGTCAATATCAGCTGTAAGCTCGAAGCAGGCAGTTTGGTTTTCCCCAACGCCTTGAAGCTTAGCTGACAAATCATCGGCGTTAGTAATGTTAGTAATAGCTGTGGTTGTCTCTTCGCTCTCTGCAGCCTCCTCGGCTGACGCGACAGCGTTAACATCCATCGCATCATTATCTTCCGCCTGCGACTCGTCCTTGGACTGCTCCTCCGGCCGAGCATCGTCGTCGCTCGCAGCATCGTCGCTGTTCTGGTTTTCGGCGTCTGTGCCAGCATCCCCGTTAGTACTGTTGTCTATACCAGTAGACTCACTTGAGGAACCCCCCCCCATCACAGTTTCCTCGGTAGAAACCGCCTCGGCATCGTTGGCGATGGCCTGCGAGATCGGAGGCATGACGAGCGACAGTACCAGGCTCAACACGGAGGCTCCGCACAAAACGCCTGCCAGTACACGGCGCGTCGCTTTTTTACTCTGCTTAGTTTTTTCTGAATTCGCTTTCATCGATGTCTCCTCCCCAAGAGACCGCGATCTTGCTCTTTCACTATCAAACGTATCTGCGCAATCTGTAATTGCGCTCGCTAAGTGATGCAATTATAACGATTGTTTAAACATCTAAGCAGCAAAACCGACATTTTTGTGCAAGTTCTTAATTCTCTTGACATTTACTCAGATTTACCTTCGTTTATTCGCTATCTATTTTTTGTTTCTACTGGTAATTGAGTTAGCTATCAGTTTTTTAATAGCATTTTATTTATTTGCACAACCTTTTGCTCAAGAGCAAACATCCTGTGACCGGTCGAAAATCGACCGTGAACGGTAGATCATTAACCGGAAGGAATATCCTACCAAACTGATGAGAATATCTTTAACCCACCGGTGGTTAGAAGCATGATGTTCAGACAACTATATTTGAATTTTCGTGCAGATTCTAGGTAGCAATTCGCCCAAATCGCCTGAGGCCACCACAAAGATGCCTGCCACCTATTGTGGTGGTTCTCCCCCTGCGCTACAGCAGATGCTCCTGGATAAAGACCGCGATGCCGTCCTCGTCGTTGCTCGCGGTTACAAAGTCCGCGGCGGCACGGGTGGCGTCGCTGCCATTTGCCATGGCCACACCCACGCCGGCGTCGGCCACCATGCAGGTATCGTTATCGGCATCGCCAAACACGCAGATGTTCTGAAGCTCCATGCCGTTGAGCTCCGCCACGCGCACAAGGCCGCGCGTCTTGGACACGCGCGGATCCATGGACTCGTAGAGCCGCTGCGTGGTCTGCAGGGCCGCCGCCTTAACAGTGTCATCGGCAAACGTCGACGCCCGCTCAATCACCCGCGGCATTACCTCGGGCGCCATGGTAAACATCACCTTGGGCTGCGGCTCGCGCAAAAACTCGGCAAAATCGACCACCTGGTAGGGTACGCCGTCGACACGCGACAGGTGCTCGACGCACGCATTGCTCTCGGGCACATAGAATACGCCGTCTCGGGGGCAGACGGGCGTTGCCGGCAGGCCCACCATGTGCTTGCAGATGCGCGCGATGGTCTCGCCCGGCAGCGGATAGCTCAGCTCGTTGATGTCGTGCGCGCGGTCGATGACCTCGGCGCCGCCGCAGCCCACGAGCACGTCCACCAGGCCTTCGATGCCCCAGAGCTCGTACATGGCCTCGGTCGCGTGGGCGTCGCGCCCGGTGCACAGGCCAAAGAGCACGCCGCGCTCGCGCAGGGCGCGGATGGCCGCCACGGTGCGCGGGGACACCGTGTGCTGGCTCGTAAGCAGTGTACCGTCGATATCGCAGAACACGGCTTTGATGTGGCTGAAGGTGGTGTCCATGGGAGCCTTTCTGGGTTGTGCGGCGGTGTGGGGTGTATCTGGAGGTGGCGTTCATGGTATACCAAGGCGCAAGCCGTTGGGACCCGATCACCACAAAGGCGCCCGTCCCCTTTGTGGCGGCAGGATCCGCGGCGCAAACCATCACAACATTCGATGTTTTTCGGCAAAATCGCGATTTTCATCGAATGTTGTGATGGTTTTTACTGCCTTGCGGCACGTTCCAAGTGATTGCGTCCAAACAGCAGCAGCGCCGCGGGAACCGCCGTCACGACTATGCCTGCCCCCACGAGTGTCTGTTGTACGCCAAATGTCGCCGCCAGCCACGGGGCAATCGCCAGCGGCGCCACGCCGGCGAACATATTGCCAAAGCCCATGACCGAGTTCACACGGCCGAGTTGCTCGAGCGGCGCCGTCGTTTGCACGATGGTGTTGTGGAGCGGGTTGACGACGCCCCAAGCTATGCCCAGGGCGATCTGGCCGACGAGGGCCACGCCCACGTACGGCGTCCCCACATAGAGCAGGCTTCCCAGGCCCACGGACATAAGCGCCACAAGCAGCGTCTTAAGGTTGACCAGGTGCGGCGGCAGCCGGAGCGCGAGTACGGCGCCCAGCACCGCGCCCACGCCGCAAGCCGACGAGAGCCAGCCCATCCACTCAACGCCAACGTGCAGGACATCGCGATAGAAAAACGACTCGAGCGGATCGAAGGCCCCGTAGCCAAAGTTCGAAAGAAAAATGATACAAAACAGCAGGGCAAGAACGCTGTTGGTAAAGACCGTCTTGATGCTGGTCGCGAAGGTGACGCGGGAGGATATGCTGGGGTTGGAGCTTTGTCCCGCACGCTCCCCTTCCTCTGCCGAATCGGCATCCACATGTCCGGCGACATGGCTGGCCTGCGGCCTAAAGCCCCAACTGACGACGAACGCCAACACGGTAAAGAGCATCATGAGCACGAACACCGCGCGCGACGATGCAGCCGCCGCGACAAAGCCGCCCAGCGTGGGTCCAACGATAATGCTCACGTTTGAGAACATGGCGATGGCGGAATTGATGTCTTTGAGTTCGGCGGGGTCGTCGGTGAGGTAGGCCGGATAAGATGTGGCGATGGGTTGGGCAAATCCCATCGTAAAGCCTAGGAGCACCGCGCCGAGCAGGACAATGCCGGTCGCACCACCAAAGGCAATGATTGCCGTGCCGGTTACAAGCGTGCCGACGATGCTCAGCAAGAAATGACGGCGCGGACCCCAGGCGTCGAGCGCCGCGCCGCCCGCAAAGGATCCCAGGATCACAAAGACGTTCATGAACAGGACGGCCAGCGATGTCGCGACGACCGAGGCATCGTCCGCATAGGTAAGCGTTCCGATGACGCCGATAAAGTAGCTGGTCTGAAACCCGGTGTAGATGAGAAAGCGCATCGCTACCAGGCGCTTGGCCTGCATGGACAGCGAAGGTTGAGGTTTTGAGAGAAGAGATGCGAGCATGGAGACTCCTTGTTTCATACGAATACGGGCGGTGGGTATTCGCCACCGTCTGTCAAATCAATCTATCCGCATGAAACATTAGACGCATCAGGACCCTTCTCTCCGTTTTTCGCTCAGTATGAACTACTTGGTAGATTGTAAGGCATGTCCCAACCATCTACCAAAGCAAAACCACCACAAAGGTGCCTGGCCCCCTTTGTGGTGGAAATGACGTTTGCCCAGATAAAACCTGCCAAAACAAACCTGTCCCTTTTTGGCAGGTTATGGCAGCGCAGCGAGCCAGCCCTTAAAGGTGATCTTGGATAAGATCGCAGATGGCTCGGGCGTCGTTGATGTTGATGGCTCGGGTCGCGAAGCCGGCATCGAAGGCCTGACGCGCCAGGGCTTCGTTGCAGGCAAGGGCCAGCGTGCGACCGTCGACCAAGTCGAGCGAGCTCTTGCCGCGCAGACGGTCGACACCGGAGCGCGCGACCACGATGTTGTCGAAGCCCTCGGTCTTGTAGCCCTCGATGATCACCACGTCGACATCGTTGTAACGCGACAGCAGCTCTCGCGCGGGCATCTCGTCTTCCTCGCGCGTATCGGCGTACTCCGCCCAGCGCGTGGCGCAGATGAGGCCCACGTGCTTGGACCCGGCTTGGTGATGGCGCCAGGTGTCCTTAGCGGGCACATCGATATCAAAGCCATGATGCCCATGATGCTTGAGCGAACCCACGCGCAGACCGCGGCGGGTGAGCTCGGCGATAACCTTCTCGACGAGCGTGGTCTTGCCCGAGTTTTGGTAGCCAATAAACGCGATCGCGGGGACGGCCGGCGCCGGAACTGCGGGCGCGACGGCAGCAGGTGCGCTTGCGGGCGCGGCACCGTCAGCGGCCACGGACTCAACAGCAGCGACCTGACGCTCGGCACGATCCCACACACCCGAACGGCCGCCTTCCTTGTGCAGCAGGCGCACGTCGACGATCTCCATGCCGCGATCGACCGCCTTGCACATGTCATAGATGGTCAGACACGCGGCACTCGCGCCGGTCAGGGCCTCCATCTCGATACCCGTCTTGCCCGTCACGCCGGCCGTAACCAGTACGTGAAAGCCAACCTGTCCGTCCGTGCGCGCCGGCGCCCAGCCCTCGGGCATGTCCTCGGCCGGCGTCCCCGCCGGAGCGATGGGCGCAATGTCACACTTGCTCTTGGTAATGAGCAGCGGATGACACATGGGGATGATATCGCTCGTGCGCTTGATGGCCATGATGCCCGCCACACGCGCGCAGGCAAGCACGTCGCCCTTTTTGGCGCGGTCCTGCAGCACCATGGCCTGCGTCTCGGGATGCATGAGGATGGTGCCCTCGGCGATGGCAATGCGATGAGTCTCGGCCTTGTCGGACACGTCGACCATGCGTACCTCGCCCTTGGCATCCACGTGCGTCAGCTCATCGCGACGGGCGTCGCGGGCGGGCTCGGTGGCAGCACTGGCAGTCGGCTGCGCGGGCACGGCGGCGTTGCCTGTATTCGCCGCAGCCGTGGCTTTGTGGGCAGACATCGCGGCCCTGCGAGCGGCCTTGGTGGCATCGGCGTACCTGCTCTTGGCCATATGATCATCCTCCGATTTGGGACATAAATCGTTGCGTGCCCTCAATTATCGCGTGTTCCTGCGGTTTGTGGGCCACGGCATCGCGCCAAATCGAAAGTACCTGCATATCATCACCACGGCGCAGGGCATCGCGCACCGAATACTCGGCATCGCTGAACAGGCACGGACGCACGCTGCCATCGGCCGTCAGGCGCAGACGGTTGCAATTCGCGCAAAAATGGTTGGACATGGCGCTAATGAAGCCGACCGTTCCCGCCGCGCCCGGAAAGTGCCAGTAGCGCGCAGGGCCCGCGCCGGCAGGAGCGTCGTTGATGTCGAGCGGCTCGAGCTCGCCCAATCCCGTCGCGGCGGCCCCGGCATTGATGCGCGCCCGCAGCTCGTCACTCGGCACGGTGTCGCTCGCGTCCCACAGCTCGGGATTGAGCGTGGGCGCATGCGGGTCCACGGCGCAATGCGAGCTCGTACGCTCGTCGCCGATGGGCATGTATTCGATAAAGCGCAGGTGGATGGGGCGGTCGACGGTCAGCCGCGCAAGGGCCGTCACATCCTGGTTGAGCCGGCGCACAACAACGCAGTTGACCTTAACGGGCTCAAAGCCCCAAGCCAGCGCCGCGTCGATACCCGCCATGGTCTGCTCGAGCCGGCCCAGGCGCGTAATCTTTCCAAAGAGCGTAGGGTCGAGCGTGTCGAGCGAGATGTTGACGCGGTTAAGGCCGGCATCTTTGAGCTGCGGTGCCAGCTTGGGCAGCAGGGCGCCATTGGTGGTAAGCGAGATGTCCTCGACCTGCGGAATCGCGCGGATGTCGCGAATGAGCGGAATGATACGGCGGCTGACCAGCGGCTCGCCGCCCGTCAGGCGTACGCGGCGAATGCCCTCCCCCGCCACCAGGCGCACAAAGCGGGCGATTTCCTCGGCACTGAGCAGCTCGTCGTGCGCGCGGGGCGCCACGCCATCGGCCGGCATGCAGTAAATGCAGCGAAAATTGCACTTGTCGGTAACGGCAATGCGCAGGTAGTTGATATCGCGGCCAAAGCCGTCATGTTGCACGCGGTCGCTCACGCAGCCCTCCCCTCACGCGGCGTTTTATTCTTCGGAAAACATAATACCCCACGCGAGAATCATGCCGACACCCGTACGACAGGACAGGTCGCTTCGAGCAAAACGGACTTTCCAAGCCCATCCTCAACACAGACCATCACAACATTCGATGCTTTTCCCGATTTTGGTAAAAAAACGTCGAATGTTGTGATGGTACGCCTACCCGCAGCGCCCCGCAGAAGGACCAAAGCGCCCCTAAAGACCGCCGTCCCAGTGCCGAATCACGAATTCTCGCAGGTCGTTCTGCCGCTTTTGGAACGCTTCGCTTCGGTCGCACTTAAGGCCTATCGCGAGCGCGATGGCGTTCACCGCCCGGTGCAATTGCAGCTGATGGACAAACTGAGTCCCGGTGAGGACGATCATCCTAAAGCCCAGCGCGCTCAGCACGGTCATACGCTCCGCATCCGACGCGCTGCGCTGTTTATCAAGATGGTCCGAGCCGTTGTATTCAATCCCCGTACCGCTCGCAGGCGCATATACGTCAATCTCGAAATACCCGGCCTTTGCGAGATACTTGAACTCGTTGGGAACATCGACCCTATGGTTGAGCTCGATCTTGACGTATCCCAGCCCTCCCTGGGAACGTTTTGCTACGACCATGATTGCGGTAGCCGTCTCCATGGGCGACCGCGCGCCATCGTGCACGCGTTTGAGCACGGCGGCCGCGCGTATAGCCCCCTGACGAGATCGGTTCTCATTGCAATAAGCAATCAAATCGGCAACGGTATACCTCTGCCCCATCTCAATATAATCGTCTGTCGACAGATGATTCAAATGGTATCGGGCGCAGATTTCGTAGCCATATTCCAGCTGCTCGGGCTCGCTCATCCACGAACCCGCTTGGACAAAGCACATGACCTCATCAACCACCAGAAGGCCCTCTGCCACCTCGATAAGATGGCCTGGAGGTACCGGCGCTCCAAACACGTGGCACCTAAATCCAGCCGGCGTCGAGCGCTCAAAATCGAAGTTGACGAGCGTATCGATATGGTCGAGCTCTTCTCGTGGAACACCAAGCGAAACCAGATAGTCGGCAACGATCCCAACTGCCGTTGAAGCCCTCAGCCCCTTGGCATCGAGTCCCAATTTGGGCAGGCTCGCGGTCAGCTCCGCCTCGCCAGCAAGCGAGTCCTCATCGTATAGGCTGCTTGCTCGCGAGAGCGGCTCGGACGGGCGCGCCACGTTGTGGTACAGCCAGGCAGTCTTATGAGACAGGACGATCGGCAGGTCCATGAGCCCTCCAATGGAGTCGGATAACCAACCTTATTCCCCTGCCCACGGGTCCGCACACCTTCGTGCACAAGAAAGCGATTCCACCCGATCGAGTGGTAGAAAAACCATCACAACATTCGATGCTTTTCCCGATTTTGGCAAAAAACGTCGAATGTTGTGATGGTTTGAGGCGAGGTGAGGGGCACGAAGGGGTCGAAGCATCGTGCTCGAACGGGTTAATCCAACTCTTTTAAGCCATGCGCCAGCTGCCAGTACTCGCCGTGCTGGGCGAGCAGCTCTTCGTGGGTGCCGCGCTCGATGATGCGGCCGTGTTCGAGGACCATGATGGCGTCGGCGTCGCGAACGGTGGACAGGCGGTGCGCGATCATAAACGTGGTGCGTCCGCGCATGATGCGGTCCATACCGCGCTCGATAAGCTTTTCGGTACGCGTGTCGATGGAGCTCGTGGCCTCGTCCAAGATGAGCACCGGCGGATCGGCCACGGCAACGCGCGCGATAGCGAGCAGCTGGCGTTGGCCCTGCGACAGGTTGGCGCCGTCGGCCGTGACCGGCGTGTCGTACCCTCTAGGCAGGCGGCGGATAAACGAGTCAGCGCAGGCTGCCTCGGTCGCGGCGCGCACTTCCTCGTCGGTCGCGTCGAGCTTGCCAAAGCGGATGTTCTGCGCAATGGTGCCGCTAAACAGGTGCGTGTCCTGCAGCACAATGCCGAGCGACCCGCGCAGGCTGGCCTTGGCAATGTGCTTGACGTCGATGCCGTCGTACGTGATCTCGCCGTCATCGACCTCGTAAAAGCGGTTGATGAGGTTGGTGATGGTCGTCTTTCCGGCGCCCGTCGAGCCCACAAACGCGATCTTTTGCCCCGGCTTGGCAAACAGGTTGAGGTCCGTGAGCACACGGGTGCCCGGCACGTAGGAAAAGTCCACGGCATGGAAGCGCACGTCGCCGGCGAGCGGGACCAAGCCGCACGTGAGCTCGGTGCCGTCGGCAGCCACCGCACGGCCCGACTCATCAACGGCAGCCACATCATGCAGGTGCCCGTACGCGCCCACGCCCTGGCCCTCGGGAATCTTCCATGCCCACGCGGCGTCGCCCGTCTGCACCAGCTCCACGCAGCCCTCGTCCACCTCGGGCTCAAGATCCATGGCGGCAAACAGGCGCTCGGCGCCGGCCAGCGCGTTGAGCAAGAAGTTGCCCAGCTGCGTAAACTGATTGATGGGCATGGCGGCCTGACGCACAAAGACCAGGTAGCTTGCGAGCGCACCTACATCGGCCAGACCGTTGATGCAGAGCATGCCGCCTGCCACCGCAACGATGGCGTAGTTGGCATAGCCGATCACCACGGTCATGGGCACCATCGAGTTGGCGTAGGCCTGCGCGGCACCACCGGTGCGGCGCAGCTCTTGGTTGCGCGCGTCAAAACCAGCCACGTTGGCCTGTTCGTGATTAAAGACCTTGATGACCTTTTGGCCCGAGACCATCTCTTCGATATATCCGTCCAAATCGCCCAGCGACGCCTGTTGGGCGGCAAAAAAGCGCTTGGAACGCATGCCCGAGTAGCGCGCGTACAGCACAATGGCCACATCGCACACGAGCGTGATAATCGTGAGCTGCCAGTTGAGGATGATGAGCATGGCCGTGGTGCCGACCACCTGGATGCTCGCCTGAATCACGTTGGCAAAGCTGTTGTTGAGCGCCTCGGAGACGGTGTCGACGTCGTTGGTAAAGAAGCTCATGATGTCACCCGAGCGCGTGCTGTCGAAGTAGCTCAGCGGCAGCATCTGGATGTGCGCAAACAGGTCGCGGCGGATATCGGAGACCACGCGCTGGGCCGCGCGCACCATAATCTGCGAGTAGCCCAGAGCCGAGAGCACGCCCGCGGCGTAGATGGCAGCGGTAAAGATAACCTGCCTGGCGAGCAGTTCCTCGCCGCCCGTTGCCAAACCGTTGACGATGGGGCGCACCATGTAGGTACCGGCAAGGCTTGCGATGGCGGCCACAGAGGCAAGCACACCCACTGCGAGCAGCGAGAACTTGGCATGCCCCATGTAGGAGAGCAGGCGGCGAAGCGTCTGCGCCAGATTGGCGGGACGGGCCTGAGCGGATGTCTTAGGCACGATGCTCATCTCCTTTCGCAGCCTGAAGCGATCCACTGGGGCCAGAGGAAGACAGGGCATTTGCGCCATCCACGACGCCCGCATCCCCCGCAAACTCCATCTGCGAGGCATAAATCTCCTGATAAATGGCGTCGCCCGCCAGCAGCTCCTCGTGCGTGCCCACACCGTGGACACAGCCGTCGTCCAACACCACGATGCGGTCGGCATCCATAACGCTCGCAATGCGCTGCGCAATGACAATCACCGTCGTATTGGGAATCTGAGCAATATGCTCGCGAATCTTAGCGTCGGTCGCCATATCGACCGCGCTGGTTGAGTCATCAAAAATGAGCACGCGCGGATGCTTGAGCAGCGTGCGCGCAATGCACAGGCGTTGCTTCTGGCCGCCCGAAACACCGGCGCCGCCTTGGCCCAACTCGCCGTCCAGCCCGCCGATGCGATCCAGGAACTCGTCCACGCATGCCGCCCGGCAGGCCGCGAGGAGCTCATCGTCCGACGCCTGCGGATTGCCCCACTGCAGGTTCTCGCGCACGGTACCCGTAAACAGCACGTTCTTTTGCAGCACGATACCCACGGCGTCGCGCAGGGCAACCAGGTCGTAATTGCGCACATCGCGCCCGCCCACGAGCACGGCGCCTTCGGTGGCGTCGTACAGGCGCGCGATCAGCTGCACAAGCGAGCTCTTGCCCGAGCCCGTGCCGCCGAGGATGCCCACCGTCGAGCCGCTCTCGATGCGAAGGTCGATATGCTCGAGCACATCCTCGGCAGCATCCGCGCGGTACTTAAACGACACGTCGCGAAACTCGATGCCTCCGTCGGCCACCTCGTGCACGGCAGCGGCAGCGTCGGGCGCTTGAATAAGCGAACGCTCGTCGAGCACCCGCGAGATGCGCTCCACGCTGGCAAGTGCGCGGGTGAGCAGCAAAAACACGTTGGAAATCATCATGAGCGAGTTCATGATCAGCAGCACGTAGCTCATAAAGCCCGTGAGCGAGCCCACGCCCAAGCGACCTTCGATGATCATGCGGCCGCCGATCCACAGAATGGAAAGCGCCGCCACGTACATCGACAGCTGAAACACCGGCAGGTTGAACACGGCGTTGCCAAAGGTCTTCGTCGCCGTGTGCGCAAGCTCGGTATTGACGGCATCGAACTTGGCCTCCTCGTGCTCGGCGCGCACGTACGCTTTGACGGCGCGCACGGCGGTGAGGTCTTCCTGCACCACACCGTTGAGATGGTCCATCGAGGTCTGCAGCTGGCGGTAGAGCGGACTGACACGGTAGGTAATAACGCCCAGCACGATCGCCAGCACCGGCAGGATGATCGCAAATACAGTGGCGAGCGGGCGCGACAGCACCAGCGCATAGACCAAGCCGACGATAAGCGTCACGGGGCCGCGCACCATAGGGCGAAAGCCGTTGCCGATAGCGTTTTGAATCACGGTGATGTCGGTGGTCATGCGAGTGACCAGCGAGCTGGCGTCGTAGTTGTCCAGATTGCCAAAAGCGAGCGTCTGGATCTTGCGATACTCGGCCTCGCGCAGGTTAGCGCCCAGCCCCGAGGCGACGCGAGCAGACGTGCGTGCATAGCCCAAGCCAAGTACCAGCGAACATGCGGCGCATACCAGCATATACGTGCCCTGCAACAGCATGTAGTTGATGTCGCCCGCGGGCACGCCCACATCGATGATATTTGCCATGATGACCGGGATAAACAGCTCGAGCGCCGTCTCGGCCGTCACAAAGAGCACGCCGAGTATGGCGTCGCGGCGGTATGCCCCCAGATAGGAAAACAGAATCTTGAGATTGCGCACGCAGGTTCATCCCCCATCAAACGTTGTTCGCAAACCCACGTATTATGGCGCGCCGTGCGGCGGTGTCAAGTGTTCCGAAATCGATTTCTGCAAGGCTAGTGCAGGCGCCATGCTCACAGGGCGCACGTCCGTATTCAATTGGAAATGAACGCGAGCGTGACTTTTTCGCCCTGCCGCCAACACAAACCTTGACTCTACAATCGTTGTAGGGTTTTCACTACACTGGTACGTAAACAGACCCAGCCAGAAAGCCCCGCCCATGGAACACGACCTCACACGCGGCAATGTCCTCAAGACCATCGCGGTCTTTGCCCTGCCTTATATGCTCTCGTACTTTTTGCAGATGCTCTACGGCATGGCCGACCTGTACATGATGGGACAGTTTAGCGGCGCCGCCGGCATCACCGCCGTGGGCAATGGTGCGCAGACGCTCTATATCATTACCGTGACGCTCGTGGGCCTGGCCATGGGAACGACGGTTATCGTCGGCCACGCCGTGGGTTCGCGTCGGTTTGACCGCGCCGAGACCGCCATCGGCAACACCATCACGCTCTTTATGGGTGTCTCGGTGGTGCTGGCCGCTGTCCTGCTCGCACTGTGTCCGCAGATTGTGGCACTCATTGGCACGCCGGCCGAAGCGGTCGAAGGAACCGCCGCCTACCTGCGTATCTGCTTTATGGGCATTCCCTTTATCGCCGCGTACAACATCCTCTCGGCCATCTTTCGCGGCCTAGGCGATTCGCGCTCGCCCATGTACGTGATTGGCGTGGCATGCATCATCAACATCGCGCTCGACTTTCTGTTTATCGGCCACATGGGGCTCGGCCCCGTAGGCGCGGCACTCGGCACAGTCATCGCGCAGACGGCGAGCGTGGCTCTCGCGCTCGTGTGGCTCAAGAGCCGCCGTACGCACATTCACCTCAAGCGCAGCGACCTACGCCCCCAGCCCGAGGTGCTCGGCAGCATCCTTAAGATCGGCGTGCCCGTAGCCGTGCAGGACGGCTGCATCCAGGTGGCGTTTATGTTCATCACCGTCATCGCCAACCACCGCGGCCTGGTTGATGCCGCCGCCGTAGGCTTGGTCGAAAAGATGATCAGCTTTTTGTTTATCGTGCCGAGTTCCATGGGCGCTACCGTCAGCGCGCTCACGGCGCAAAACGCCGGCGCAGGCAAGGGCGACCGCGCGCGCCAGGTGCTCAAGGATGCCATGACCATCTCGGTGGTGTACGGCTGCCTGATCACGGTGCTGATGTGGCTGGTGGCGCCGGCGTTTATCGGCTTTTTTGCCAAGGACCCCGCGGTGGTCGCCGCCGGCACCGGCTATATGCGCAGCTATATTTTCGACGCGATTTTTGCCGGCATCCACATTTGCTTTAGCGGCTTTTTCGCTGCATACGGCAAGAGCTACATCGGCTTTGCGCACAACGTGCTGGCCGTGGCGCTCATTCGCGTACCCGGCGCATGGCTGCTGTCGAACGCCTATTCCGACACGCTGTTCCCCATGGGTATCGCCTCGCCGTGCGGGTCGATTCTGTCGGCGGCCATCTGCGTGATTGCATTTACCGTGCTCAACCGCCGCGGAACTTTTGACAAGCTGATGGCGTAGCGGGGCAACGCAGGCCTAGCGCTTCTCCCCTGTTTTACCGAAAGGAGCGGTCCTGTGACCGACATGCCAAGCGAACACACCGAGGGCCTGCTCCGCATTGGCGAGGTGGCGCGCTTGCTCAATTTGAGCGTGGGCACACTGCGCCATTACGAACAGATGGGGCTATTGGAACCGGCATATGTCGATCCGACGAGTGGGTACCGCTACTACGGATCGCGGCAGCTCTCCACCCTCAACACCATCGGCAACCTGCGCGTTCTCGACTTGCCGCTGGCGCAGATTCGCGAGTTTGTCACTACGCGCGATATGGATTTGATGCAACGGCAACTGACCAAGCAACAGGAGTTAATTGAGCACAGGCGGCGTGAGTTGGAGCGCATGTCGCGCAAGATTGACCAGCGGCTTGCCTTGCTTCATGGCGCTTTGAATGCTGATCTCGACACCATTAGCGAAATCGAGGAACCCGAACTTCGCTGCGCCACGCTGCACGAGCGCGTCAATCCCACCGACGCCTATTCGCTGGGATGGCATATCCGCCAGCTTCAGCAGGGGCAGCACGAAACCTTTGCCTATCTGGGCAATCTGGGTGTGGGCATCGCGCCCGAACGCCTCGCCGCCGGCGATTTTGATGGCTACGACGAGGTCTTTCTGCTGCTCGATGACACCGATGATTATTTGGGCGATGTTGAGACGCGACCTGCCGCGCGCTGCCTGACCATAAGCTTCCGCGGCACGCACGGGCAAGCAGCCCCACGCTACGAGCAGCTGCTCGGCTATATGCGCGAGCACGGCCTGACACCCGCCGGTCCCTCACGCGAGATCGCCCTCATCGACGACATCATCAGCGACGACCCAGCAACCTACGTGACGCAGATCACGGTGCCGGTCTCTCTAGGCTAGACCGAGCCTCGCCTCTAACTCGGTCAACGCCTCAAAGGCATCGCGAGATGCACCCGCCGCGCGCTCGCGCTCGGCAACGCAAATTCGCATCATTAAGCGCTCTTTTGCCTGCACTTGGGAATGCCTCGCGCGCCCTTCCGCCTGCGAGCAATTGCGATTCTCGATATCCATTACGCCTCCGGCACCTCGCCAGTAGCCAAGATCCGCTCGAGCGCGTCCTCGTCCAGCACGGGCACACCCAGCTGCTCGGCCTTGGTAAGCTTGGAGCCCGCTTTGGGGCCGGCGACCAGATAGCTCGTCTTCTTTGACACGCTACCCGAAACCTTGGCGCCGAGTACCTTGAGCGCCGCACCTGCCTCGTCGCGCGTGCGGTTGACGAGCGTGCCGGTGAGCACGAAGGTCAGACCCGCAAGCGGCTGTGCGTCGGCGAGCTCGCCCGCCACGCCAGCTTCGGCCGCGGCTTGCGCATGAGCGGCGCCCAAGTCGACCTCGAGCGAAAGGCCCGCTTGGCGCAGACGTTCCAGCACGGCAAGGTTCTCGGGCACGGCCAGGAACTGCTTGACGCTCGCCGCAATCTTGGGACCGATGCCCTCGCACTCGGCGATATCCTCTTCGCTCGCCAAGATAAGCTTGTCAATCGACAGGAATCGCTCGGCGATGACCTCGCCCACGCTCTTGCCCACATGGCGGATGCCCAGGGCAAACAGCACGCGACCGAGTGGCTGGCTCTTGGACTTGTTGAGCTCGGCGATGATTTTCTCGGCCGTCTTGAGGCCCACCGGAATGGGGTCGCCCTTCTTGACGCCCTTTTTGCTGTTGGAGCTGGCATAGGTGCGCCCTGTGTCCAGGCCGGCGATATCGTCGACCGTGAGCTGGTAGAAGTCCGCGACATCGTGGATAAGACCAGCGGCGATCATCTTGTCGACGATCTCGTCGCCCAGGCCGTCGACGTCCATGCAGCCGCGGCTCACCCAGTGGAGCAGGCGCTCCTTGAGCTGTGCGGGGCAGTCGATGGACACGCAGCGGTAGGCCACCTCACCGTCCTCGTGGACCACGGGGCTACCGCACACGGGGCAGACCTCGGGCATCTGCCAGTCAACGCTGTCGACCGGGCGCTTGTCGAGCACGGGACCCACGACCTCGGGGATCACGTCGCCCGCCTTGTGCACGATGATGGTGTCGCCCTCGCGCACGTTTTTGCGGCGGATCTCATCGATGTTGTGCAGCGTGGCGCGCGCGATGGTGGAGCCGGCGACCGTCACCGGGTCGAACTCGGCGACCGGCGTGAGCACACCGGTGCGGCCCACCTGGATGCGAATTTCGCGCAGGACGGTCTGCTTTTCCTCGGGCGGGAACTTAAAGGCGATGGCCCAGCGCGGTGCACGAGCGGTAAAGCCCAGGTCGAGCTGCTGCTGGAAGCTGTCGACCTTTACGACCACGCCGTCGATGTCGTAATCCAGGTCGCCGCGGTGCTCGAGCGCCTGGGCACAGAACTCGTGGACCTCGGACGGCGTGGCGCAACGAGCCACGTTGGGGTTGACGCTGAAGCCGGCGCTACGCAGCCAGTCGAGAAACTCGCGCTGGCTGTGGACGTGCAGCGGATCGGTATCGGCGATGGCATAGATAAAGGTGGCCAGGTCGCGGCGCGCCGTGACCTTGGGGTCCTTTTGGCGCAGGGATCCTGCAGCAGCGTTGCGCGGGTTGGCAAAGGGGTCGCGGCCCTCGGCATCGGCCTCTTCGTTTAGACGGACAAAGCTGCCCTTGGGCATGTAGACCTCACCACGCACTTCGATGGTACGCTCGCGATCGGCGCCCATGTGGGCGAGCGCCGGCTCGGACAGGTGCATGGGCACGTCCTTGATGGTACGGACGTTGAGCGACACGTCCTCGCCCGTGGTGCCATCGCCGCGCGTGGCGGCGCGTACGAAGGTGCCGTTTTGGTAGGTAAGCGCGACGCCCAAGCCGTCGATCTTGAGCTCGCAGGTATAGGTGACGCTACCGGCGCCGAGCGCATCCTCGGTGCGCTGGAGCCACGCGTCAAGTTCGTCCAGGTCCATGGCATCGTCCATGGAATACATGCGGGCCATGTGCGTGACCGGCGTAAACTGCTCGCTCACGTATCCGCCCACGCGCTGGGTATAGCTATCTGGTGTCACCAGATCGGGATAGGCAGCCTCAATTTCCTGCAGTTCAACGAGCATTTTGTCGAAGGCGGCGTCCGTGATCTCAGGCGCATCGAGCATGTAGTAGCGATAGGCGTGGTAATCGAGCTCGTGGCGCAGCTCGGCCGCGCGCGCGGCGGCCTGGGCATGGGCGCCGGCCGGTGCAGCGGCATCCGCGCCCGCGGGCGTTTCGGTATCGATGTCCACGCCGTCACCAAACAGGCTCGATTGCTCCATAGCGGCACTCCTTCGCTCGATTTCAAACGGATACTAGAGTACCAC
>UQSB01000027.1 GCA_900543505.1 uncultured Collinsella sp.
GGACTTGCAGCGACGGACCTCGGGACGCTCTTACACCACGTCTGCGCGCGCCACCGCGGACGTGCCCTATGTGGCATGATTCAGCGGTCTGGAGCCCGTTTTGCCTTAGATTTGCTAAGGCGGGGAGACCTGCTGGTCAAAAAACATCAAATATGAGTACTGTTACCGATTTGGTAGCAGCAATTTTGGACTAATAAGGCCAGATAGCTAGCCGAAATGGCGATGAATGTACGATTTTGATCCAATTGTTAGTCCTTATAATGGACATATGTTGCGTAACTTAAGCAAATATTATCTTCTGATATGTTGTAAGCAAGGTAGCAGTACTCATTTTTGCCATTTTCTGGCCACGGCCTTTGTGACAGACGTGCTGGTGGGTTCGAATCCCATGAAATGGGCCCAAGCAAAAACGGTCCCCTTTCGAGGACCGTTTCCAAATCAGTGGTGGGCGATGAGGGATGTCGCGTGCGGCTGACGCCGCCCGCTTTCGCTTCGGGCCTGCGGCCCTCGCGTGCTGCGCTGGAAAACGCTTCGCGTTTCCTCAGCTTCGCACCCTGTCGGGTTCGAATCCCATGCGCTGGGCCCAAACAAAAACGGTCCCCTTGCGAGGACCGTATCCAATTCAATGGTGGGCGATGAGGGATTCGAACCCCCAGCCTTGTGCGTGTAAAGCACCTGCGCTAACCGTTGCGCCAATCGCCCGTGCGGAGAGAGTATAGCAAAACAATCGCCTCATTCATCTCATATCCATTAAAGGTAACCGGCGCGTGTCGGCGCGGAGCTGATTCAGTTGAGATTGCCTGAACATTCCGCCCCTCTTTACGCCCTCGGGTATACTCAAAAGCTACTGATTCGATTTGATACCCAGCAACAGCAGAGGGGATAGTATATGTGCGGTTTTGTCGGTTTTGTCGGTGGGACGGATAACCAATCCGAGGTGCTCACCAAGATGATGGACCGCATCGTCCATCGCGGTCCCGACATGGGCGGTCAGTTTATCGACGGCCGCGTTGCCCTCGGCTTCCGCCGCTTGTCGATCCTCGACCTGACCGAGGCCGGCGCCCAACCCATGGCCAACGAGGACGGTAGCGTCGTCATTGTCTTCAACGGCGAGATCTACAACTTCCAAGAACTCCGTTCCGAGCTCGAGGCCAAGGGCTACAAGTTCCACTGCGGCGCCGACACCGAGAGCCTCCTGCACGGCTATGAGGAGTGGGGCGAGGCAGTACTCGATCGCTTGCGCGGTATGTACGCCTTCGTCATCTGGGACAAGAAGAAGAACAAGCTTTTTGGCGCCCGCGATATCTTTGGCATCAAGCCGCTCTACTACTATCCCATGGCCGATGCGGGCGACGGCGCGCCGGGTGTGCTCTTTGGCTCCGAAATCAAGAGTTTCCTGGACTACCCGCACTTCCACAAGGCGGTCAACAAAAAGGCCCTGCGTCCGTACATGACGCTGCAGTATTCGGCAACCGAGGAGACCTTCTTCGAGGGTGTCTACAAGCTGCCGCCGGCGCATTACTTTACCGTAGACATCCCGACCGGCAAGATGAACATCGAGCGTTATTGGGATTGCGATTACTCCGCCGTCGAGAAGCCGTTCGAGGAGTACGTCGACGAGCTGGACGACGTCGTGCACGAGAGCGTCGAGGCCCATCGCATCGCTGATGTTAAGGTCGCCTCCTTCCTCTCCGGTGGCGTCGACTCCAGCTACATCGCCGCTTGCCTCATGCCCGACAAGACCTTCTCGGTGGGCTTTGACTACAAGAACTTCAACGAGACTAACTACGCCAAGGAGCTATCCGACAAGCTCGGCGTCGAGAATGTTCGCAAGATGATCACCGCCGACGAGTTCTTTGGCGCACTCGAGGACATTCAGTATCACATGGACGAGCCGCAGTCCAACCTGTCGTCTGTGCCGTTGTGGTTCTTGGCCGAGATGGCGCGCAAGGATGTTACCGTCGTGCTTTCGGGCGAAGGCGCCGACGAGCTCTTTGGCGGCTACGCCTACTACGAGGACACGGTTCCGGTTCGCAAGTACAAAAAGATGGTGCCGCTGCCCATCCGTCGCGCGCTCGGAAACCTGGCGTTGCACATGCCGTACTTCAAGGGCCACAACTTCTTGGTCAAGGGTGCCGAGATTCCCGAGAAGTCGTTCCTGGGACAGGCTCTGGTGTGGCCGGAGCGCGAGGTCGATAGCGTGCTCAAGCCCGAGTACAACACCGGCGACGGCGCCTTCGAACTCGCCGCTCCCATCTATGCGCGCGTGAAGGGCCAGCCCGAGCTGGTCAAGAAGCAGTACCTGGACATGAACATGTGGCTCCCGGGCGACATTCTGCTCAAGGCCGACAAGATGTGTATGGCGCACTCGCTGGAGCTGCGCGTGCCCTTCCTGGATCGCAAGGTCATGGAGTTCGCCGAGCACATTCCCGACCGCTACCGCATCAACGAGAACGGCAACAAGCAGGTGCTTCGCCACGCCGCCAACAAGTCGCTGCCCGATGAGTGGGCCACCCGTCCCAAGGTGGGCTTCCCAGTGCCGATCGTCTACTGGCTGCGCGAGCAAAAGTGGTACGACTACGTCAAGGAGTACTTCACCGCGCCGTGGGCAAGCGAGTTTTTCGACACCGACGAGCTCATGCATCTACTCGACCTGCACTTTGCGGGCAAGGGCGATTTCCAGCGCAAGATCTATACGCCGCTCGTGTTCTTGGTGTGGTACAAGCGCTTCTTTATCGACGAGGGCCAGCCTTCTGTTCAGGCTGCCTAGCCTCGGCTTACGAACGCCTGCGCGTAACGGCTCCTCCGGGAGCCGTTTTTGCGCGAGCACGTTTCAGTTACTATGAAAACCGTCCCTGCCAAATGGCTGAGAAAGGTGAAAGATGCACCATTCGGATTTCGCGGCCGTGACCACGGTCGATACGCTTGCCAAGCTTCTCGATGTGTGCGGCGAGCTGCGCGCATCGGAGCGGGTTGACGAGCGTGCCGTGACCGGCTGCTCGTTTGATTCGCGCGCGGTTTCGGCAGGTGACGTGTTCTTTTGCAAGGGCGCTGCCTTTAAGCCCGCGTTTTTGAGCATGGCGCTCGATGCGGGCGCCGTCGCATTTGTGTGCGAAGAGTCGTTGGTCGAGTCTCTGGAGCCGCTGGCGAAAGAGAACGGTGCGGCGATGCTGGTCGTGGATAGCGTGCGCACGGCCATGGCCCTGCTGCCGCCGGAGGTCTACAACCGCCCCGACCACGACGTTAAGATCGTGGGTATCACCGGTACCAAGGGAAAGACCACGGCCGCTTTTATGCTCCAGTCCATCATCAAGGCGGCGGGCGAGTCCTGTGGCATGATCGGCTCGGTGAACACCGACGATGGTATCGAGTGCTACGAGAGCACCAACACCACGCCCGAGGCCCCCGAGGTCTGGCGCCATATCGCCAACTGCCGCGCGTCTGGTCGCCAGTCCATGGTCATGGAGGTCTCAAGCCAGGCGCTCAAGTACCAACGCGTCGAGAACCTGCCGTTTGACGTGGCGTGCTTCCTCAACATCGGGCGTGACCACATCTCACCGATTGAGCACCCGACCTTCGAGGATTATTTTGAGAGCAAGCTCAGGATCTTTGATCAGGCTAAGACCGCCGTAGTGAATCTGGGCACCGATGAAGTCGAACGCGTGCTGGAGGCCGCGTCGACGGCCGAGCGCTTGGTGACCGTTGGCGTCGAGCATCCCGAGGCGAGCCTGTGGGCAAGCGATGTCCGCATGGTCGGCTTTAACATCGAGTTTAACCTGCATGGCATGAGCGCCGACAAGCCCGAGGCGGGGGAGAAGGTCCTGCTGGGTATCGCGGGAGACTTTAACGTGGAGAACGCGCTGGTCGCTATCGCCGCTGCGCGCGAGATTGGCATCGGAATCGATGCCATCAAGAAGGGCCTCTCCAAGCTGCGTGTGCCGGGCCGCATGGAGGTCGTGGAGTCGAAGGATGGACGCGTGGTTTGCGTTGTTGACTACGCTCACAACCAACTTTCGTTCCGCTCGCTCTTTTTGTCGGTCAAGCGCGCGTTTCCCGCCAGTCCGGTCATTGCGCTGTTTGGTGCTGCTGGAGGCAAGGCGCAGGAGCGCCGTGAGCAGCTTCCGCGCGAGGCCGCACCATATTCTGATCTGCTGATCTTTACCAACGAGGATCCGGCTCACGAGGACCCGATGAAGGTCTGTCGCGAGCTTGCCGAGCATGTTCCCGACGATACCCCGAACAAGATCATCCTCGATCGCGAGGCTGCTGTGCACGCGGCATTCAAGGCGGCGCGCGAGGAATACGTCAGCCCCGATGCGCCTACCATCGTCTTGCTGTTGGCAAAGGGCGACGAAGAGCTCATGCACGTGGGTGATGAGTTCGTACCCATCGAGAGCGATCTTTCGCTTGCCAACCGTTTAATCGATGTTACCCAGTTTGACTAATGAACTGCGATGAGGGCGGCGTCCTGAGCGCGCTGCCGTTGCAAGCGCGTTTTCCCTCAAGTGAGGCGCGCTGCCTAAGACCAGAAGCCCCTTCTACGTAATGGAGTGACCATGTCCCACAATACCCTGCCGACCGTCGCTGAGCTTTCGGGCGAGATGCGCGAGCGTCTTGCCAAGGTTAAGTACGTCTTTACCGACCTGGACGCCACCATGCTCGCGCCCGGCTCGTGCGTGCTGCGCGACAACGACGGCAATCCCTCGACCAAGCTCGTCGAGGCTGTCGTGGCACTTGCCCGCGCTGGTATTCAGGTGGTTCCCACCTCGGGCCGCAACCGTACCATGATCCACGAGGATGCGCGCGTGCTCGGCCTCAACTCCTACATCGGCGAGATGGGTGGCCTGGTCATGTACGATCTCAAGGCCAACGATTGGGAGTATCTGACCGGCGATATGCCCTACGACCCTGCCTGCGGCCTCACGCCGCATCAGGTGATCGAGCAGACCGGCGTGTGCGAGAAGATTCTCGCCCGCTGGCCGCATAAGATCGAGTACCACAACGACATGTCGACTGGCTACAAGTACCGCGAGGTCACCGTTGGCATGCGCGGCGATGTGCCCGACGACGAGGTCCAGGCCATTCTTGACGAGGCCGGCTGCGGCCTGGTCTGGGCCTGCAACGGTCACCTGACGCATCTGTCCAAGCCGACGACGCTCGAGCTCGAACGCGTCGAGGATGGCCGCGCGTTTAACATCAATCCCGCCGGCCTCAACAAGGGCGTTGCCATCGCACGTTTCTGCGAGCACCTGGGTATCGAGCGCGAGGAGACGCTCGCGCTCGGCGATTCCGAGTCCGACTTCTACATGGCTGACCACGTGGGCACGTTCTGCCTGGTCGAGAACGGTTTGACCAGCGCCGGCGCGCCCGAGTTCCTGGATGCCTGCGATAACGCCTACGTCACGCGCGGCAAGATTGTCGACGGCTGGGCGGCAACGGCAGAGCTGCTCGTCGCGGCGCGTTCGTAGCGCGGCGTCGCCGCACTTGGACATGTCTTTTCGAGAGAGACTGGTGAGGTAATGTCCGATATCGAGAATCTGGCCGGGGACACGCGCCCGATTGGCGTGTTCGACTCGGGTCTGGGCGGTCTGACGGTTGCGCGCGCGATTGCGACGGCGTTGCCGCACGAGTCCGTCTACTACTTTGGCGACACCAAGCGCTGCCCCTACGGCACCCGCACCGAGGACGAGGTGCGCTCGTTTGCGTTGCAGGCGGGTCGTTGGCTTTCGAAGCACGACGTTAAGATTATGGTCATCGCCTGCAACACGGCGACCGCTGCGGCCTTGCGTCTGGCCCAGCAGGTGCTCGACGTTCCCGTGATCGGTGTGATCGCACCGGGCGCACGCGCGGCAATCAACAGCACCCGCACGCGCCGGGTGGGCGTGCTCGCCACCAACCTCACCATTCGCTCGGGCGCCTACACGCGCGCCATCCAGGATCTAGATGCCGGCGTCGATGTATACGGTTGTCCTGCCTCGAGCTTTGTCGAGGTCGTTGAGCACGAGCTCGCCTCGGGCGCGCATCTGCAGGAGCAGTGGCTCGAGAACGAGGACATCTTCGATACGCCTGCCGTGCGTGCGCTGGTGGGTGCCACGGTTGAGCCGCTGCGCGACCACGGTATCGATACCGTGGTGCTCGGCTGTACGCACTTCCCGCTGCTGGTGGGTCCCATCCGCCATGCGCTGGGACCCGGGGTGCGCGTGGTGAGCTCCGCCGAGGAGACCACGCGCGAGCTGACCGATATTCTCACGCGCCGCGAGCAGCTGGCGGGCGACGCAGCCGAGCCGCAGCATCGCTTTGCCACCACGTCTGACAACATTGCCGAGTTTGCGGTGGCGGGCAGTTTTATCTTTGGCCAGCCGCTCAAGAGCATTGAGCATGTCGATATCGATGAACTGAAATAGATATAAGGTCACCGACCAAAGGCTCACCTTCGCCTTTTGCTGAAAGGATATTTCTATGGAGTACATGCAGGTCAATCGCGCCAACGGCCGCGCTGCCGATGAGTTGCGCCCCATCAAGCTTACTCGCGGCGTCATGAAGCACGCCCACGGTTCGTGCCTGGCCGAGTTTGGCGATACGCGCGTGCTGTGCGCTGCCACCATCGAGGAGGGCGTGCCGGGCTGGCGCAAGGGCGCCAAGGCCGGTTGGGTAACGGCGGAGTATGCCATGCTGCCGGCATCGACCGGCAAGCGCTGCAAGCGCGAGCACGCCAACCGCAAGGGTCGCTCCATGGAAATCGAGCGCCTCATTGGCCGCAGCCTGCGTACCGTCGTCAACATGAAGGCGCTCGGCGAGTATACCGTCACCGTCGACTGCGATGTGATTCAGGCCGATGGCGGCACGCGTACAGCGAGCATTACCGGCGCTTGGGTGGCGCTGCACGACGCCCTCGCCATGTGGGTCGAGGCAGGCAAGATCGAGCGCATCCCGCTCACGGGCCAGGTCGCCGCGATTTCCATGGGAGTTGTCGACGGCAACACCCTGCTCGACCTGGATTATTCTGAGGACAGTCACGCCGAGGTCGACATGAATCTTGTCGCCACCGATACCGGTGAGATGATTGAGCTCCAGGGCACTGGCGAGCAGGCTCCCTTCGACCGCAAGCGCCTCAATGCCCTGCTCGATTTGGGCGACAAGGGTATTGCCGAGCTCATCGAGCTCCAGCGCCAGGCCCTCGTCTAACCTGCCAAAAAGGGACAGGTTATTTTTGGCAGGTTTTATCTGGGCAAACGCCGAAGTATAAGACTGCCGCTGATTAAGAGGGGGAGAGGACGAGACCTCGTCGTCCTCAACACGGCATTGCTATACGGACAAGGAGGCCAGCTATGGCACTTGAGAAGATCGACATCGACACCCTCGACCCGGCGGCGACCATCGTCGTGGCAACGGGCAACGCCCATAAGCTCACCGAGATCGAGGCCATTTTGGGCAAAGTTATGCCCGAGGTTCGCTTTGTGGCGCTCGGCCAGCTGGGTGATTTTGAGGACCCCGAGGAAAACGGCACGACGTTTTTGGAGAACGCCATCATCAAGGCGCAGGCTGCCGTCGAAGAGACGGGGCTCATGGCCATTGCCGACGATTCGGGCCTGGTCGTCGATGCTCTGGACGGCGAGCCGGGCGTGTATAGCGCACGCTATGCGGGCGTTCACGGTGACGATGCCGCCAACAATGCCAAGCTGCTCGTGAATCTGGAGGGCGCGGCCGACGAGGACCGCACTGCGCGCTTTATGAGCGTCGTCGCGCTCATCGACACGGACGGTTTGGTCACCTATGGTGAGGGCGCCTGCGAGGGCGTTATCGCGCACGAGGGCCGCGGTGATCACGGCTTTGGCTACGACCCGCTGTTCCTGCCGGTCGACACGCCGGGCAAGACCATGGCCGAGCTGACGGCGGACGAGAAGAACGCCATCAGTCATCGATTCCATGCGCTCGAGCACCTATCTGCCAAACTGACGGGCGAGGAGTAGGCCGTGCGTGCGGTGGTGCAGCGCGTGCTCAACGCCGGCGTGACGGTCGACGGCGAGTGCGTGGGCAAAATTGGGCGCGGCTATCTGGTGCTGCTGGGTGTGGGCCATGGCGACACGCGCGCCGAGGCCGATAAGCTGTGGGGCAAGCTCCGGGGCTTGCGCATTAACGAGGACGAGAACGGCAAGACCAACCTGGCACTTGCCGATGTCGACGGCGAGGTTCTTGTGGTGTCGCAGTTCACGCTGTTCGCCGATTGCCGTCACGGCCGCCGTCCATCGTTTACGGATGCCGGCGCCCCCGATGTCGCCAACGAGCTCTACGAGTACTTCCTGACGCTTGTGCGCGAGGACGTCGAGCACGTAGCGCATGGCATCTTCGGCGCCGACATGAAGGTCGACCTCGTCAACGACGGTCCATTCACCATCGTTCTGGACACAGACAATCTGTAAGTAGTCAATTTTGGACGGGGCTTATTTAGCTACTTGCGTATAGCGGCAACAGGGTGCTATAGTATTAGAGTTTTGTCTATCTTAGGGGTATTATCCCCTTTTTGAATTGCACCTTCTGGAGGCCCTGTTCATGGAAGAGATGGAAGTCAATCACGTCGACGACATCCACGAGAAGCTGACCGATATGGTGGGCGATCGCGTTAAGGTGAAGGCCAACATGGGCCGCACCCGCGTCGTCGAGCGCATGGGCACCATCAGGAGCGTCCATCCGGCAGTCTTTATCGTCGAGGTCGACGAGCGCCGTGGCCGCAAGTCGCGTCAGTCCTACCAGTATATCGATGTCCTCACCGGCCAGGTCGAGCTGTTCGACCCCGAGAGCGGCGAGCACATTTTTACCCCGCTCGGCAATCAGCTCGAGGAGCACTAGCGGTGACCGATTGGTCCCTGACCCTTTTCGCGCCGGCAAAGATCAACCTCTATCTGGGGGTTCATACCGAGCGTGACGCCCGCGGCTATCACAGGGTCGATTCCCTGATGGCAGCCGTCGGTCTTGTCGATACCGTGACGGTCACGCCGGCACAGGCGCTGACCGTCCAGACGATTCCGGCATCCGACTTTCCTATGCAAAAGAATACGGCGTATCGTGCAGCTGCTGCTATGGCCGAGCATTATGGTCGCGAGGCAAACATCTGCGTGACGATTGAGAAGCGCATTCCATTGTGCGCCGGCTTGGGCGGCCCCTCGACGGATGCAGCCGCGGTCATTGTTGCCTTGGCGGAGCTCTGGGGAATTGATCGCACCGACCCCGCGCTCGACGACATTGCGCGGGGCATTGGTGCTGACGTTCCCTTCTTTTTGCATGCCAGCCCTGCGTTCTACGTAGGTGGGGGAGACGTGCTGGCAACTGAGTACCCCGCGCTGCCCGCAACGCCCGTCGTGTTGGTCAAGCCGCGCGAGGCAAGCGTTTCAACAATTGAAGCCTATCGACGTTTTGACGAGACTCCAGCGCCTGCGGACAAGCCCGGAGCGATCGCATCTGCCCTTCGTTCGGGAGACGCAGAGGCGGCCTACACGCTCGTCCACAACAACCTGGGAGTCATTTCCGCGCAGATGGAGCCGCGGATTCAAACGGTGCTTGACTGGCTTCGTTCACAGGACGGTACCATTGCCGCAAACGTGTGCGGTTCGGGTGCCTGCTCGTTTGCCATTTGCGACACCGCCGCCACGGCCGAAAGGCTTGCCGACGCTGCCCTGCAAAACGGCTGGTGGTCCTGCGCGACGGAGCTCATTCCCAACACGGTTCGCATTGAAGCGCCAAAGAAATTAAAATTTCTCTAGCACGCGGCGAAAAACTTTGTTACTATAGTCGAGCTAACGGGTTGTGGCTCAGTTTGGTAGAGCACTGCGTTCGGGACGCAGGGGTCGCTGGTTCAAATCCAGTCAACCCGACCAGAGCATGAGGAGGGACCGCTTCTTGCGGTCCCTTTTTTTAGCTATTGTTGTGATACCGCGACACCCGCGGTATACTCATTCGAGCTTGTCTCGCTGTATTGTGGAGGTCTACATGTTTGGACTGAGGGCTCCTGAGCTCATCATTATTCTCGTTGTTGTCCTGATTATCTTCGGGCCCAAGAACCTGCCGAAGCTCGGCAAGTCCCTCGGCTCTACCGTCAAGAATATCCGCGAGGGTATGGAGGGCGACGATAAGGGCGAAACCAAGCAGGCCGAGGAGGTCGTGGTCGAGCAGTCCGAGGAGGACAAGGAGATCGCTGAGCTCGAGGCCAAGCTCGCTGCTGCCAAGAAGAAGCAGGCAGAGGACAGCGACGCGGACGCAGAGTAGTCCCATCCCTTTGGGGTGAGCACCTGACCGGCTTGCCCGCAGGCTAGCCGGTCTTTTTCGTTTTGTTGACAGTTGATCGTTACATCATAGTTGGGGAGATATCCGTATGGACGCAAGCCAGATCGTACTGACCGCTGAGGGCCGCCAGAAGCTCGTCGAGGAGCTCGCTTGGCGTGAGGGCGATTACGCCAAGGAGATCGTCGAGGACATCAAGGAAGCCCGCGCGTTCGGCGACCTTTCGGAGAACTCCGAGTACGACGCCGCCAAGGACAAGCAGGCCCAGAATGCTGCTCGCATTGCCGAGATTCAGGCCATCCTCGCCAACGCTCAGGTTGCTGCCACCACGGGCGATCTGACCGTCTCCATCGGTTCCACCGTTTCTCTGATCGATCCCAACGGTGAGGTCATGGAAGTCACGCTCGTCGGTACCACCGAGACCAACTCGCTCGAGCACAAGATCTCCAACGAGTCTCCGGTCGGTCATGCCATCATCGGTCACGGCGAGGGCGACTCCGTCGAGGTCGTTACGCCTTCGGGCAAGACCCGCGTCTACACCATCGCAAAGATTGCACGCTAGACCACGGTCCCGCGTAAAGGTATGTTTTCGCTCCCTGGGACCGAATCCTGGGGAGCGTTTTAATTTGAGGAGCTAACTATGGCAGAGAACCAGAACGCCGCCGAGCAGGCATCGACGCTCAACGACGAGCGCGCCACGCGCCTGGCCAAGCGCGCCGCCCTGTTCGAGGCGGGCCAGAACCCCTATCCCGAGCACTCCGAGATTGAGGACTACGTCGTCGACATCGAGACTAAGTACGCCGAGCTCACCGATGGCGAGGACACCGAGGACGTCGTGAAGATCGGCGGCCGTGTGGTCGCCAAGCGCGGTCAGGGCAAGATCATGTTCATCGTCGTGCGCGACGCGACCGGCGAGATCCAGCTGTTCTGCCGCATCAACGATATGGACGAGGCCGCCTGGAATACGCTCAAGGCCCTCGACCTGGGCGATATCCTGGGCGTGACCGGCGTGGTCGTGCGTACCAAGCGTGGTCAGCTTTCCGTTGCCCCCAAGAGCGCGACGCTGCTGTCCAAGGCCGTTCGCCCGCTGCCCGAGAAGTTCCACGGTCTCTCCGACAAGGAGACCCGCTATCGTCAGCGTTATGTCGACTTGATCGCCAACGACGACGTTCGCAAGACCTTCAGCAAGCGCTCGCAGATCCTCTCCACGTTCCGCCACTTTATGGAGTCCGACGGCTACATGGAGGTCGAGACCCCTATCCTGCAGACCATCCAGGGCGGAGCAACTGCCAAGCCGTTCATCACGCACTTCAACGCGCTCGATCAGGAGTGCTACCTGCGTATTGCCACCGAGCTGCACCTCAAGCGCTGCATCGTCGGCGGCTTTGAGCGCGTCTTCGAGATCGGCCGCATCTTCCGCAACGAGGGTATGGACCTCACCCACAACCCCGAGTTCACCACGATGGAGGCTTACCGCGCCTTCTCCGATCTCGAGGGCATGAAGGCGCTCGCCCAGGGTGTCATTAAGGCCGCTAACAAGGCTATCGGCAATCCCGAGGTTATTGAGTACCAGGGCCAGACCATCGACCTTTCCGGTGAGTGGGCAAGCCGTTCCATGACCGATATCGTCTCTGACGTTATTGGTAAGCAGGTCGCCATCGACACACCGGTTGAGGAGCTTGCTGCCGCCGCGCGCGAGAAGGGCCTGGAGATCAAGCCCGAGTGGACCGCCGGCAAGATCATCGCCGAGATCTATGACGAGCTGGGCGAGGACACCATCGTCAACCCCACCTTCGTGTGCGATTACCCCATCGAGGTTAGCCCGCTTGCCAAGCGCTTTGAGGATGACCCGCGCCTGACCCATCGCTTTGAGCTGGTCATCGCCGGCCACGAGTACGCGAACGCGTTCTCCGAGCTCAACGACCCGGTCGACCAGGCCGAGCGCTTCGCCGCCCAGATGGCCGAGAAGGCCGGCGGCGACGACGAGGCCATGGAGTACGACGAGGATTACGTGCGTGCCCTCGAGTACGGTATGCCTCCCGCGGGCGGCATCGGCATCGGTATCGACCGCGTGGTCATGCTGCTCACCAACCAAGCTTCCATCCGCGACGTGCTGCTGTTCCCGCACATGAAGCCCGAGAAGGGTTTCCAGTCCGGTGCCGCTGCTGCCAAGGCCGCCGAGGCCGGCAACGCCGCGAGCCCCTTCGTCAAGCCGCTTAAGCCCACGGTTGATTATTCCAAGATTGCCGTTGAGCCGCTGTTTGAGGAGTTCGTCGACTTTGATACCTTCTCCAAGAGCGACTTCCGCGCCGTGAAGGTCAAGGCATGCGAGGCCGTCAAGAAGTCCAAGAAGCTGCTGAACTTTACGCTCGATGACGGCACCGGCACCGACCGCACCATCCTCTCCGGCATTCACGATTATTACGAGCCCGAGGACCTGGTCGGCAAGACCCTACTCGCCATCACCAACCTGCCTCCGCGCAAGATGATGGGCATCCCCAGCTGTGGCATGCTCATCAGCGCCATCCACGAGGAGGAGGGCGAGGAGCGTCTCAACCTGATCCAGCTCGACGATTCCATCCCTGCCGGCGCAAAGATGTACTAACTAGTTACGCGGTTCTACGAACCGCGTAACGGCTCGACGCTGCGCGGGCCGCATTTGGGCAATCTGACGTTCAACTTCAAGGGCGCGACCAGAAGGTCAGCGCCCTTTCGTTTCACGCCACCTTGCCTCAAATGCGACCCGCTCGCTGACTTATGCTCAACCTGCGGCGCCATTTTGCTTGAAGGCACCTTGCTCGCTCTGGCGGGCTTTCGCTGTCCGTCCTCTACCTGCGGCGTTGCCCTGGTTGGCACTTAGGGACGTTCCTCTTGTGCCGGCACTTGGGGACGGTCCTAGCCGCCTGGGGTCTACCGGTGCATTGGGGGTTTACGCCTTCCGTGCATGACAGTCGTCTCTTTTATGTTTCCTTTAGCCGTCGCTGCCTAGGATGGGGGTTAGTCGGTAGGAAGGGAGCGTCTGTATGGACGACGCGAGCGATCGTGCAATCGAAGAGGACATGCTCAATCAGTTCAACTATTTTGATGATGAGGACGAGGAGCCGATCGACCGTCGCGAGCCGGCATCGCTTGACTCATTTGACCTAGTGGGTGAAGGGGCTGATGAGGTTGAGAATGAATCGACGGAACCCCCACAGCCTTCGCGCCCCGACCCGCTGCTTTCGAGAATCTCTTTGCACCACGGTGTCCGTGCCGGCGCGCTCCATATGAAAACTGACTGGCGCCAGATCGTGACGGCAGGCGATGAGCTTGCCGTCGATGCGCCACTTACCGACAAATCATCCATCATTTGTCGCACCGGTATGCTTATGCTCGCGAGCGGAACGGGTGCCTGGCGTGTACGCGATACCATGAATCGCATCGCCGCCGTGCTCGGTGTCACCATCCACGTTGACTTAAGTCTCCTGTCGTTTGAGTGTACTTGTATTGAAGATGGTCACTGCTTTAACGAAGTCGTCAGCTTGCCCACAACGGGCGTCAATACCCATCGCATTTGGATGATGGAGAGCTTCCTAAAGGAAATCGAGACATATGGCCGTCGTTTTACGGTGCATGAGTATCACGAGATGCTCAAGACCGTTGAGAGTTCAAAACCTGATTACACTCCCTGGCAACAGGGCCTTGCGGCAGCCTGTGCTTGCGGCGCCTTCGTCTTTTTGCTCGGCGGCGGCCCTATCGAGATGGCCTGTGCATTTGTGGGCGCTGGTGTCGGCAACTTTGCTCGCTCCCATATTCTTAAGCAGGGCCTTGGCCAGTTTAGCGCGCTGACGATCGGCGTTGCACTCGCTTGCGTCTCGTATCTGCTGGCATTGCTCGGTCTTGGCCAGGTCATACCGGGGGCAATGTCGCACCAAGAAGGCTATATCGGCGCCATGCTCTTTGTGATTCCCGGCTTTCCTCTCATTACGGCAGGTCTCGACATCGCTAAGCTCGACATGCGAAGCGGCATTGAGCGTCTTTCGTATGCTGTGTCGATTATTGTGATGGCGACGCTCGTAGGTTGGATGGTTGCCGAGTGTGTTGGCCTGGCGCCGGACGACTTTGCGCCGCTCGGCCTTTCGCCGCTTGCCCTTACGCTCTTGCGCGTGGTAATGAGCTTCGTTGGCGTATTCGGCTTCTCAGTGATGTTCAACAGCCCGGTAAAGATGGCCACGGCAGCTGGGCTGATCGGCGCCGTGTCCAATACCTTGCGCCTTACGCTCGTCGATGCGCCGACGCTGTTTCCCTTTCTGGGCCTGAGCGTAGGTATGCCTCCCGAGGCGGCAGCGTTTATCGGCGCGCTGGTATCGGGGCTGCTCGCGAGCTTAGCCGAAATCAAGCTCACCTACCCACGTATCGCCCTCACGGTGCCATCGATTGTCATTATGGTGCCGGGCTTGTATCTGTATCGCTCGATGTATTACATGTGCACCTTCGACACGGTCAATATGCTCGGCTGGTTTGTGCGTGCAGTGCTCATTGTGGCGTTTCTGCCCGTTGGCCTGGGCGTGGCGAGAACCCTCACCGACTCTCGCTGGCGCCACACCAGCTAATTGGTGCAAATGAAACTGATCCGCAAAACATGAACGTGGATAATCTCCCGTTTTTGGCCTGTTTACGGGCTCAAAACGGGAGATTATCCACGCTCGTGGAATGGGTGTCCGAAAATCCACGCTCGTTGGGCCGATGCAGACGCACCTGGCAATTCCTTTTTTGTAGACGTTGTCGCGCGGCTACGGGCGGGAAAGGTCCCAACGGTTAACATATACTCCATATGGGTAAAGAGACCAAAGCGCTGCCGCGGGGCGGCGCTTTGCGTTTGAAAAAACTAGCTCGTCTAAGAGGAACTAGCATGTTAGACCGTTTTACCGATCGCGCGCGCAAGGTCATGTCCATGGCCAAGCAAGAGGCGCTCGATCTGCACTCAAATAAGGTGGGCACCGAGCACCTGCTGCTCGCGCTCGCTAAGGAGGACGAGGGTATTGCCGCCGAGGCACTGCGCTCGCTCGATATCTCCTACGATGACATCATGGATACCCTCAAAGAGGTCCAGACCACGGTTCCCGAGCCCTGTGAGGAGACCGAGGCGGCCAAGCTTGCCTTTACGCCGCTCGTTATTAGCGTGATGGAGCGTTCATTCCGCGTGGCGCGTGAGAACAACCAGACCTACGTGTCGACCGAGCACCTGCTCATCGGCATCGTCGAAGAGGGCAACGGCATGGCCATGGACATCCTCATGCGCCTGGGTGTGTCGTCCGCTTCCATTAAAAAGGCTATTGAGAAGCTTACCGCCAAGGACCAGGACAAGAAGCGCCCGCTCGCTGGCGCCGGTGCCGGGCGTCCCGGTGCGGGCCTGCCGTTCTTTAGCGGTTCGGACGCCTCGCAGCAAAAGGGGAGCGGCACCGACACGCTCAAGCAGTTCGCGACCAACCTCACGCAAAAGGCACGCGACGGCGAGCTCGATCCCGTGATTGGCCGCGAAAAGGAAGTCCAGCGCATGATGGAGATCCTTTCGCGCCGCACCAAGAACAACCCGCTTATCCTGGGCGATCCCGGCGTGGGCAAGACGGCTATCGTCGAGGGCCTGGCGCAACAGATTGCTGCTGGCAATGTGCCCGAGAATCTTATGAACCAGAATATCTGGACGCTCGATCTGCCGGGTCTTGTCGCGGGTGCCAAGTATCGCGGTGAGTTTGAGGAGCGCCTCAAGAACGTGATCCAGGAGGCGACCGAAGCCGACGACGTCATCTTGTTTATCGACGAGATGCACACCATCATCGGTGCCGGTTCTGCCGAGGGTTCTATCGATGCGAGCTCTATGCTCAAGCCCGTGCTCGCGCGCGGTGCTTTCCAGATCATCGGTGCCACCACGGCCGAGGAGTTCCGCAAGTACCTCACCAAGGACCCGGCCTTCGAGCGTCGCTTCCAGACCATTGATGTCGAGGAGCCGAGCGTCGAGGACACGGTCAAGATCCTGACCGCGCTCAAGCCGCGCTACGAGGAGCACCACCATGTGCGCTATACGCAGGGTGCTATCGAGGCCGCCGCGAACCTTTCCAACCGCTACATCCAGGATCGCTTCCTGCCCGATAAGGCCATCGACCTCATCGACGAGGCCGGTGCCCGCGCTCGCATCGCCGCGAATCGCGCGCCCGAGCCGGTGCGCGAGGCCGAGCATCGTATAGAGGAGCTCAAGGCCGCCGCGCAGGAGGCCACCGAGAGCGATGACATGAACAAGGCCGCCGAGATCACCGAGCAGCAGAAGGCCGCCGAGATTGAACTCGCCGAAGCCAAGGCCGCCTGGACCGCTGAGCTCGACGCTAGCCCGCTCACCATCGACGTGAGTCAGATTGCCGACATCGTGTCCGTGACTTCGGGCGTGCCGGTGTCCTCGCTGACCGAGAGCGAGAGCCGTCGCCTGCTGCAGACCGAAAGCGTGCTCAAGACCCGCATCATCGGCCAGGACGAGGCTGTCGAGGCCGTGGCCAAGGCAGTGCGCCGCAGCCGTTCGCCGCTCAAGGATCCGCGTCGCCCCGGCGGTAGCTTTATCTTCCTGGGCCCCACCGGCACGGGCAAGACTGAGCTCGCCAAGACGCTCGCCGAGTACCTCTTTGGCAGCAAGGACGCGCTCATCAGCTTCGACATGTCCGAGTTCGGCAGCGAGTTCGAGGTCTCCAAGCTCATCGGTAGCCCTCCGGGTTACGTGGGCCATGACGAGGGCGGCCAGCTCACCAAGGCTGTGCGCCGTCACCCGTACTCGGTTGTGCTGTTCGACGAGATCGAGAAGGCGCACCCCGACATCTTCAACATCCTGTTGCAGGTGCTGGAGGAGGGTCGTCTGACCGATAGCCAGGGCAAGACGGTCGACTTCCGCAACACCGTGATCATCATGACGTCCAACGTGGGCGCCCGCGAGATCGCGCAGGATGCGAGCGTCGGCTTTGGCACCACCGGCGAGCAGGGCCTCACCTCGAGTGAGATCAAGGGTCGTGCGATGGGCGAGCTCAAGCGCCTGTTCCGCCCCGAGCTGCTCAACCGTATCGACGATATTGTGGTGTTCCAGAAGCTCTCGGGCGAGAACCTGACTAAGATTGCGCACCTGCTGGTGGACGATCTGCGTCAGCGTTTGATTGCCAACGGCATGAACATCAAGCTCACCGATGCGGCCTATGACAAGATCGTGGCCGAGGGCACCGACCTCACCAACGGTGCGCGTCCGCTGCGCCGTGCTATTCAAAAGCTCATCGAGGACCCGCTGTCCGAGGAGCTGCTGGCCGGCGAGTGGGGCGAGGGCGATACCGTCCTGTGCGACGTGGCCGATGGCAAGTTTGTCTTTAGCCACGGCACGGGCGAGATCCCGGCACCGCGTCCGGCGGGCACGCTCGGTGGTGATACCGCCCCGGCGGCACCGCGCACTGGCAACGCCGCGCCCGTGAGCGGCGGCGTGACCTCGGGCCCCGGCGGCATGATGCAAGCCGGTTCCGGCGCGCTGTAAGGCGTGGCGACAATTTGATACGCGCAATCGAGGCGCTCCGGAAAGGGCGCCTCGATTTGTAGAGCTGCGGAAGTTGTGACCGTTACGCTATACGGTCCACCGTTAGCCGATGATGCGAGGGCGCTCGGCGTTTTCGACTGGTTTATGCACGCAAAGTCTGGGAATATACAAGGCGCATGTCTTACTGTCTAACCAGTTGCGCCAAGGAGGCACCATGGATTACAAGATCACCGGCTACGAGCCCGCCCAGCTGTTCCATTTCTTTGAGGAGGTCAGCGCGATCCCCCGTGGGTCTGGCAACGAGAAGGGCATCAGCGATTTCCTGGTTGCGTTTGCCAAGGAGCGCGGCCTCGATGTGTACCAGGACGAGGTCTACAACGTCATCATTCGCAAGCCCGCTTCTGCCGGCGCCGAGAATGCCCCGACTGTGATGCTGCAGGGCCACATCGATATGGTGTGCGACAAGTTGGGCTCTGTTGAGCACGACTTTACGACCGACGGTATCGACCTGGTCGTGAAGGACGGCGTCCTCACCGCTAACGGCACCACCCTGGGCGCCGACAACGGTATTGCTGTCGCTCTGATGCTTACTGTGCTCAACGACGATTCGATTGCTCACCCCGCCCTCGAGTGCGTATTCACCACCGATGAGGAGACTGGCCTGGTCGGCGCCGAGACGCTCGACAAGTCCCAGATTAGCGCCCGCACCATGATTAACCTTGACTCCGAGGAAGAGGGCGTTGCCACCGTCAGCTGCGCTGGCGGCGTCGTTGTTACCTACACCTGCCCCATCGTGCGCGAGCACAAGACCGGCAGCACCCTCACGCTCGACATCTCCGGCCTACTGGGTGGTCATTCCGGCAACGATATCAACCTGGAGCGCGGCAACGGCAACCTCATCATGGCCCGCATCATCGACCGCCTGATGGTCGCCGGCGAGCCCGCCATCGTTAGCTTTAACGGCGGCACTAAGGACAACGCCATCAACCGTGAGTGCAAGGCCGAGCTGGTTTACGCCGACCACGCTGCCGCCGAGGCCGCGGCCCAGATCGCAAAGGACATCATCGCCGACGTCACTGCCGAGCTCGAGGTCTTCGACCCCGGCTTTACCTGCACCGTCGAGATTGCCGACGACGCCGAGGTCGAGGCCATGGATCAGAAGTCCGCGCTTGCCCTCATCCGCGCCCTGCGTCTTGCCCCTAACGGCGTGATTCGCCGCAACGTCGCCACTGACGGCTCCGTCGAGGTTTCCTCCAACATCGGCGTGGTCGCCACTTCCGACGACCAGGTCAAGATCATGCTGTCCCCGCGCTCCTCGATCACCTCGCTGCAGAACGAGTTCAAGGACCGCCTGCAGACGCTGGCCGATGTCTTGGGCTTCGACGCCAAGTTCGAGTTCGAGTATCCCGGCTGGAGCTATGCCGAGCATTCGCCGGTCCGCGACGTTTTTGTCGAGAGCTATCGCGAGCTCTTTGGCTCCGAGCTGCGCATCGAGTCCATTCACGCCGGCCTTGAGTGCGGCCTGTTTGCCGAGGCCCTGCACGGCCTGGACGCCATCGCCGTGGGCCCGACGCTCTCCGATGTCCACACCCCGGACGAGAGCATGGAGCTCGCTTCTGCCGAGCGCTTCTACGAGCTGCTCATCGACGTCCTCAAGCGCCTTGCCGCGTAAGGGTCGCGCTAGCAGCAGTTCGAGCCACGTGCTAGCGGATTGCAAATGACATTACGAGAGGGGGCATCCGAACTTTTGCGACGGGTGCCCCCCTCTTCTTTTAAGAAATGT
Organism: uncultured Collinsella sp.; assembly: GCA_900543505.1. GTDB lineage: Bacteria > Actinomycetota > Coriobacteriia > Coriobacteriales > Coriobacteriaceae > Collinsella. The sequence continues at coordinate 19,593 of UQSB01000027.1, forward strand.
GGATTGATTGGCGCCTAGCCCATATCCGCCTTGATGAGGTCGAGGGTGCGCTGGCAGTTTTCGCGGACGGGGCCGAGCATGTGCTCGCGCAGGTCCGCCATGCCGGGCAGGTCGGCGTATTCGTCCATGATCTCTTCCATGCAAATGGGCACCTCGTAGGCGAGGTCCATCATGGTCGCAAAGCAAAACTTCTCGGATAGCCCGGCATCGGTGAGCGCCGCCTCCAGCGCGGGGTCGCCCATACCGTGGTATCGGCGGATAGCGCCTGGACCGATGCGCCCCACTCGATTTTCGCCGCCAACGCTCATGGCAAGGCGCGCCCGGCGGCGCATACGCTCGTACGCCAAGCCCGATGCGACATCGTACATGGGTGCGAGCGCTGCGTTTGTGCCTTTACCTAGGATGAGCGAGTAGTTTTTAGCGTGTGCGTCAGGCGCTCCGATAATGGCGTTATAGAACAACATATAGGTAAAAAGCACAAGATTCATGTGGTGGGGGGCTGTGTTATCAGTCGTTCTTGGATGTCTCGTGTGGTTGGTCCTCCGTCGGCGGTGTATTTCTGGCTTGGCAATACACCGAGCGCCTGGCAAAAGTCCTCCTGATGCAGCCTTTCGATATTTCCGCTGCTATTGACAATTCTGTCGTACCGTTCAACGACGAGCGCGGCTTCGTCTTCAAATGTGCAATAGGAGACGTTGGCAGTTGGAATGCCAACACGCCGAGCCGTTTTCATGCAGACGAATTCGTTTAAGGCCTGATGTTTGAACCCAACGACACCATTTTTGAAGATATGGGTAGTGGGGGATGACCCTAGACATTCGCACCATTGGCCATCATGCCAAGCTAGTGCAAATTTGCCTTGGTTGCCGCCCAGGGACCAGCTTTCGTTGGAGCCCATCCATGTCTCTCTTTCGTCATCGCGAATTGCTTTGAGCTTGTGAGCGATTTGAGAATTGGTAAGCGGGCGGTATGCCGAGACCCTGCCGCGGGCGGCGCCTAATTGATCGGTTCGACAAAACTGAACGGCCCCTGCGCAGTCAAGACCGATATGGCACAAGAGGGCGACGGGGTTGTTGGATGCAACGTCATGCTCGGCGGCAATAGCGCGACGCTGCTCTTGGCTGTCGGGCAAAAGGCCAAATAGGAACGGGCGGACGATGTTATGGCCATACGTGCGATTGGAAAGCGGCATTGTAAGCGATAGTGGTGCTCCGCGATAGGTTGGGGCGTATACAAAGCTGCAGAGTCCATGCTCGTCTTGCCGGAGAGTGCCTGCGATTTCGCCACAAATGAGGGTCGCAAGCTCCATCTCTGCCATTTATTTCACAACCTTACAGTCAAAGGAGAGGTCTGAAGTGTCGGAAAGGCCTTGCTCGGCTGCGATTTGGGCCAGCAAGGCACCATAGGAAGATGGCGTTCCTTGTCGAGCGGGTCGTCTGCCTACGCTTGGCTTTGGCAGGGCATTCGAGTTCGCGATAGGGAGGTCCGCTTTCGTCGTCGGATGTTCGGAGGGCGATGCGATGGAGTCGTTATCGCTTTGCGCAAAGAGGCCTATGCCGAGTGCGTTAAAGACAGTCAGCAACTTGTCGAGCCGAATACCCGTGGCGTCTCCTAGCTCGAGCGATGCGAGCAGGCGCTCCGAAACACCGGCTTTTTTAGCGAGGGCGGCACGGGTGAGACCCTGAGCCTCGCGTGCCTGACGCACATAGATGCCAGCTTGCCGCGGTGTGGTGATGGGAAGGGTATCCATGGCGATCTCCTAACGTGCAGACTTTTGCATATCAGTATGACATGCAAAAGTCTGCACGAAAAGGCATTATGCAAAACTCTGCATGAGGCCTTGTACTGGCGTTGAGTTTTGAGCGATTGTGTTTGGCGTCACAGCGCCAAAATCCCCAGATGCTCAAGCAGAATCTTGAGGCCGATGAGAATGAGCACGACGCCGCCCACGATGGTGGCAGGCTTTTCGTAGCGCGCGCCAAAGGTATGGCCGATCGCCACGCCAGCGACGGAGAAGATAAAGGTCGTGATTCCGATGAGCGACACGGCGGGCATGATGTCGACCGAGAGCGCGGCAAATGAGATGCCTACGGCTAGGGCGTCGATTGAGGTGGCGATGGCGAGGATCAGGTACTCGCCCAGGTCAATCTTTTCGGAATCCTCGCCGTCGCCCTCATCCTCGTCCTCGGTAAAGGCCTCCCACAGCATTTTGCCGCCAATGAAGGCGAGCAGGATAAAGGCGATCCAGTGGTCGATGGGGCCGATGATGCCCATAAACTGGCTGCCAAGCGTCCATCCGATCACGGGCATGCCGGCCTGGAAGCCGCCAAAGAACAGGCCGAGCACTACGGCGACCTTAAGGTTGATCTTCTTCATGCCAAGGCCCTTGCAGATGGATACGGCAAAGGCGTCCATCGAAAGGCCAACGGCGAGCAGCACGAGCTCTGCGAGTCCCATAGTCTGGCTCCCTCTCTGCGGGCGGGCCCGCGTGTACCTCTTGGGGGAGCAACAAAAAGACTAACCTTGGCACATGGTTGAGTGGGTAGTCAAAGAGCCCGTCCCAAATTAGCTATCTTAGCGGTGTTCGCTCATTCTGTAAGCATCGGATTTCGCGAGCGCCGCGGGGACAAACCGTGAGAAACTATTAAGCGTTTATGGAGCGTATACGATGGGAGCGATGCCTTGGATAAGAACGAGCTGCAAAAGCGTATGGAACAGGCCATCCGTCTGACGGCACCTGGTCAGCCGATCCGCACTGCCCTCGACATGATCATTGCTGGTCACCTGGGCGCTCTTATTTGCGTCGGCGACACCGAAAACGTGCTCGCTGCTGGTAACGACGGCTTCCCGCTCAACATTTCGTTTACCTCGAACCGCCTGTTCGAGCTTTCCAAGATGGACGGCGCCATCGTCATCGACGGCGACCTCACCCAGATCCTGCGCGCCAACTTCCACCTCAATCCCGATCCCTCGCTTGCCACGAGTGAGACGGGCATGCGTCACCGCACCGCCGCCCGCATGTCGGTGCTCACGGATGCCATCGTGATCTCGGTCTCGGCCCGTCGTGCCGTCGTCAACGTGTACGTTCACGGCAAGAGCTACGAGATCCAGCCCGTCACCACCATCATGAGCTCGGTCAACCAGCTCGTCGCCACGCTCCAGACTACCCGTCAGTCGCTCGACCGCTCCCTGCTGCGTCTGACGGCCCTCGAGCTCGATGACTACGTTACGCTCGCCGACATTACCGGGATTTTCTCGAGTTTCGAGATCATGCAGCAGGCAAAGACTGAGCTTAAGGATTGCATTGTCAAGCTGGGCAACCAGGGCAAGCTCGTGCAGATGCAGCTCGAGCAGCTCGCCGGCTCCAGCATGGATACCGAGTACGACCTGATGATTCGCGACTATGCGAGCGATTCCTCCGAGGCCAATGCCGAAAAGATCCGCGCCAACCTGAGCCGTATGACGCCCAAGGACTTGTCCGACCCGCAGCATGTGGCGGCGGTTCTGGGTTACGACGACCTGGACGAGGACTCCGTCATGACACCGCTGGGCCTGCGCACGCTTTCGCGCGTGTCCGTCGTGCGCGACGGCGTGGCCGAGAAGATCGTCGACGAGTATGGATCGCTGCAGGAGCTCATGGACGACATCAGCGAGGATCCGGAGCGCCTAGGCGACTTTGGCGTCAACAACCCTGCCATTCTTGCGGACTCCCTGTACCGCATGAAGGGCACCAAACAGGGGAACGCATAATGGCGCCCGTATGCGCCGTGGTCGTTGCCGGCGGCAGTGGCCAGCGCTTTGGAAATCCCGGCGGCAAGCAGCTCGTTAACGTGGCGGGCCGTCCGCTCATGAGCTGGTCTATCCGCGCATTTGACCGTAGCAATAAGGTCGGCCACATCGTGGTGGTGTGTCCTTCCGAGCGCCGTGCCGAGATGCGCCGCCTGGCCATCGACCCGTTTGACTATGACACGCCCATCAGCTTTGCCGATGCCGGCGAGACCCGCCAGGATTCCACCCGTGCCGGCGTGCATGCGGCTCCGGCGGGTTTCGAATATGTCGCCATCCACGACGGCGCCCGTCCGCTCATTACGACCGAGGCCATCGATCATGCGATCGACGTGCTTGTGGGCGACCGTGCCCTCGACGGCGTCGTGTGCGGCCAGCCTGCCATCGACACGCTCAAGATCGTCGATGGCGACAACATCGTCGAGACGCCGCCGCGCGAGCTCTATTGGGCCGCGCAGACGCCGCAGATCTTTAGCGTCGACGCCATGAAGCGCGCTCACGCCGCTGCTATCGCCGAGGGCTTTATCGGCACCGACGATTCATCGCTGGTCGAGCGCATGGGCGGGCGCGTCCGCTGTGTCCAGAGCCCGCGCGATAACCTTAAGGTGACGGTGCCCGAGGACCTGCGTCCCGTAACCGCGATTCTGCTCGGTCGCATGGCCGAGGGAGAGGACCTTCCCCATGTTCAGTAACCTGCGCATTGGCCACGGCTACGACGTCCACCGTTTGGTGGAGGGGCGTCGATGTATCATCGGCGGGGTTGACATTCCCTACGAGCGCGGCCTGCTGGGCCACTCGGATGCCGATGTGCTCGCGCACGCCTTGGCCGACGCCATTCTGGGCGCCTGCCGCGGGGGAGATATCGGCAAGCTATTCCCCGACACCGATCCCGCCTACGAGGGTGCCGATTCGATGGTGCTGCTCGCTCGCGTGATGGACTATGCGCGCGAGCTTGGCTTTGAGTTTGTCGATGCCGATTGCACCATTGCCTGCCAGCAACCCAAGATCACTCCGCACCGCGATGCCATGCGCGCCAACCTTGCCCATGCCCTGGGTGTCGACGTCGAAAACGTGGGCGTCGCCGCCACCACGACCGAAAAGCTCGGTTGGGAAGGCCAAGGCGAGGGAATTGGCGCCTGGGCCGTCTGCCTGCTACAGAAAACCGTTAAGGAGTAACGAATGCGTATCTACAACAGCGCTACCCATAAAAAGGAAGAGTTCCAGCCCATCGAGTCCGGCAAGGTTCGCATGTACGTGTGCGGCCCCACGGTCTACGACAACATCCACATCGGCAATGCTCGCACGTTCATCAGCTTTGACGTGATTCGTCGCTGGCTCATCGCGAGCGGCTACGAGGTCACGTTCGCCCAGAACCTCACCGATGTCGACGACAAGATCATCAAGCGCGCCAACGAGCAGGGCCGCACGGCTGCCGAGGTCGCGACGGAGTTCTCCGACAAGTTCATCGGCGTCATGCGTGCCGCCAACGTGCTCGATCCCGATGTGCGCCCCCGCGCCACCAAAGAGATCGGCCCCATGATCGCCATGATCAAGACGCTCATCGAGCAGGGCCACGCCTACGCCGCCGATAACGGCGACGTGTACTTTGCCGTGCGCAGCGATTCCAACTATGGTCAGGTCTCGGGCCGCAACATCGACGACCTTATGGTTGGCGCGCGCATCGGGGAGAACGAGGACAAGAACGACCCGCTCGACTTTGCCCTGTGGAAGGCTGCCAAGCCCGGCGAGCCCAGCTGGCCGAGCCCCTGGGGCGAGGGCCGTCCCGGTTGGCACACCGAGTGCGCCGCCATGGTGCATCGCTACCTGGGCACCCCGATCGACATCCACGGCGGCGGCTCCGACCTTGCCTTCCCGCATCACGAGAACGAGTGCGCCCAGGCCACCTGCGCCTGGCACCAGGGCTTCTCCAACACCTGGATGCACACGGGCATGCTGCTGGTAGACGGCGAGAAGATGTCCAAGTCGCTCGGCAACTTCTTTACGCTGGCCGAGGTCCTCGAGCAGCATTCCGCTGCCGCCCTGCGCCTGCTGATGCTGCAGACGAGCTATCGCTCGCCGCTCGACTTTTCTTGGGAGCGCTTGGAGGGTGCCGAGAACTCGCTCACGCGTATCGCCGGTACGGTCGAGAACCTGCGCTGGGCCGCGAACCATGCGACGGCCGATGCCGATGAGGCAGCATCCGAGGCGTTTGCCGCCAAGGCCGCCGAGACCCGTGCCACCTTTAAGGAGTGCATGGACGACGACTTTAACACCGCCGGTGCCATGGGTGCCGTCTTTGGCTTTGTGACCGAGTGCAACCAGTACCTGGAGCAGGCGGGCGACGCTGCCGATAAGGCCGCCGCGCTTGCCGCCGCCGATACGCTGGTCGAGCTGCTCGATACGTTTGGCGTTGAGCTCCCCGAGCCAAAGGTCGAGTTGCCGCTGGGCCTGCTGGGCGTAGCCGCCGGCCTGGTTGCCTACACGGGCGACGATGTGGACGAGGCCGCTGCCAAGATTCTCGAGGCCCGTGCCGAGGCCCGCGCCGCCAAGAACTGGGATCTGGCCGACGCCATCCGCGACCAGCTCAAGGACCTCGGGCTGACGATCGAGGACACTGCCGCCGGCACTCGTATCAAATCTCTCTAATCCCCTCGGGTTTCCCAAGCACCCGACCTTGCCGTTCAAACCGTCGCTCGCGTACTCAAGTACGCGTCGCTCCTCTTTCACGGCAATCTCGGGCACTTGGAAAACCCGTACCGACCGCTTGAGCTATTCGTCTTAAGCGGTCGCTTCTTTTGTCCTGTTTGAAAATTTTTTAAAGGAGGCCGTTTTATGGCCGACAATCGCAAGCGTGCGCCTCGTGGCGGCAAGCAGACTGCTTCTGGCTCGCGTCCGATTCGCCGCAACGATCGCGCTGCCGCTCCCAAGGGCCAGCGCGAGCGCTCACAGGCTGCTCGCCCGCTGCGCGAGCGTAGCCGCGATAACGTCCAGGTTCCCAAGGGCGAGTTTATCGAAGGTCGCCGTGCTGCCGCCGAGGCGCTGCGCACCGGTTTTCCCATCAAGTGCGCGCTCATTGCCGAGGGCGGGGAGCGCGATGCCGCCTTGTCGCGTCTGGTCGATGACCTCAACGCCGCGGGCGTCCGCATTAAGTATGTGTCGCGCGCGCAGCTCGATGCGCTGTCGAGCCATGGCGCTCACCAGGGCATTGCGCTCGAGGTGGGAAATTTCCCCTATGCCGATGTTGCCGATATTCTCGACCGCGCGGGTGACGGGCCTGCGCTCGTCATCGTGCTCGACCATGTGACCGACGACGGTAACTTTGGCGCCATCGTGCGCTCTGCCGAGGTTGTGGGCGCAGCGGGCGTCATCATCGCCAACAAGCGTGCCGCCGGCGTGACCGTGGGCAGCTACAAGACCTCCGCCGGCGCCGTCATGCACCTGCCCATCGCGCAGGTTCCCAACATTGCCCGAGCACTCGACGACCTCAAAGCCGCTGGCTTTTGGGTGGGCGGCGCTTCCGAGCACGCCGAAGGCAGTTGCTGGGACGCCCCCTTCGAGGGCCGCGTTGCGCTCGTCATGGGTTCCGAGGGCGACGGCATCTCGCGTCTGGTGCTCGAGAAATGTGACTTTTTGACCAAGCTTCCCCAGCGCGGCATGACCGAGAGCCTCAACGTGGCACAGGCGACTACCGCGCTGTGCTTTGAGTGGCTGCGCCGCAACGCCGGCGAGCTCATGGGGGAGGAGTAGCGCATGTCCAAGAAGAACCGCGCCAAGTCCAAGGCCAAGCGCTTTGGCGAAGGCTCGGCCAAGCCGATTGTTTCGGCCGCGACCTATGGCGTGGGCGGCAATGCGTTTGCGCAGGCCATCGCCGACCCGGTCTCGACGGTGCACTCCAATAAGCCCGAGCTGCTGGTGGTCGACGGCTACAACGTGATCCACTGCACGCCGCGCTACGAAAAGCTCGTCTACGACCATTCCGACGATCCGTATTCCAGCGACGTTCACGATATGGCGCGCACGGCACTCATCAACGATGTTGCCGCGTTTGCCCAGGGCCGCTACGAGGCCGTAATCGTGTTTGACGGCGCGGGCAATATCTCCAGCGAGCGCCCCAACCTGCCGGCCCGCGGCGTGCGCATCGAGTTTTCGCCGACGGGCGTCTCCGCCGATACCGTGGTGCAGAAGCTCTGCATCGAGGCGCGCGAGGAAGGCCGCGCGTGCTCCGTGGTGTCGAGCGACGGCACGATCCAGGCCGTCGTCATGGGTAAGGGCGTTACGCGCATCTCGAGCCGCATGCTGGTGGACGAGATCAAACAGATCGACAACGACGTGCACGAGGCCGAGGAAGCCCCGCAGATCAAGATGACTCTGGGCAGCCGCCTGAGCCCCGATGCCCTGGCCAAGCTCAAGGCCCTGCGCGGACGGTAGGGGAGTTGCGGCAGAGAGCCGTTTCCTAGATTGGTCTACCCGCTGATTTGTAATCAGTGGGTTGCGGGTTTGCAGCTGTCAAAACGAATAGGTTTATGTTTTGACGAACAGATAAAACTGTTCGTTCTGACGAACGGTTTTTGAGATGTGGTCGGTCGAAGGGCCTGTTGCGCCCCGTCCTCAATTCCTTTATCCTAAACAGGCTTCGCGCGAAAGCGCCAAGTGTGCCAGTGTGGCGCAACGGTAGCGCAACTGATTTGTAATCAGTGGGTTGCGGGTTCGATTCCTGTCACTGGCTCCATGAGAGTTTCGG
>UQSB01000028.1 GCA_900543505.1 uncultured Collinsella sp.
CACGAAGAGCACATTAAGTGCTCTTCGGCTCGTGCGGAATCTACGAAAACCTTGCGCCTGGCCTTCGGCGGCGCGGCCTGCGGTGACTTTGGGGCAGCCCGGTTTCCCGTTGGCCGGCGCCCCCACTCATAAGCCTTAAGTCGGTGGGCTGATATGTTGCGTCCCTGATGGCTACAAGGTTGAAAGGAAGGTGGACAGGCGGCGGAGGCCTTCGTCCAGGTCTTTATCGGAAACGCAATAGCTGAGGCGGACGTGGCCTTCGGTTCCGAAGCAGTTTCCGGGAACTAGGGCAACGTTGGCCTCTTTGATGGCTTTGATGCAGAAGTCTTCGCTGGTTAGGCCGAACTTTTTGATGCTCGGGAAAGTGTAGAAGGCTCCTGCGGGCTCTACTACGTCGAGGCCCATGGCGTTTAAGGCTGCGAGTACGCGTTCGCGGCGGGCTCGGTAGACTTTGAGCATGGGGGTTGGGTCAACGGTCAGGGCTCGGGCTGCGGCGTCCATTTCGAAGGAGACAGCACTCGATACTAAGTATTGGTGAGCCTTTGCGATCTCAGCGATGACGGGGGCTGCGGCTGCGAGCCAACCCAAGCGCCAGCCGGTCATGGCCCAGGGCTTGGAGAAGCTCTCGATGACCACCGTCTGGTCGCGCAGCTCCGGATGGCGCTGGGCAAAGCGCTCGTAGCCATCCACATAGACCAGACGGTTGTATACGTCGTCGCAGACTACGTAGATGCCCGCCTGCTCTGCCACGCGCGCCACGGCGTCGAGCGACGCCGTGTTGAGGATGCAGCCCGTAGGATTGTTGGGCGAGCAGATAACGATGGCCTTGGTCGCCGGGGTCACACAGGCGCGAAGCGCATCCTCGTCAATCTGAAATTGCGCAGGCTCCGTATCCAAAAAGACCGCTTTGGCGTGATTGGCTACGACGATGCTCTCGTACAGGCCAAAGGCCGGCGTGGGAATAATGACCTCGTCGCCGGGGTTGAGCATAGCCATGAATGTTGCCGACAGGGCCTCGGTCGCGCCGTCGGTCAGGATGACCTCGTCGGCCGAAAACATAAGGCCCGCGTCCCCCATGTAGGCAGATAACGCCTCGCGCAGGGCGGGGCGACCGTTATTGGGCGGATAGTGCGTGTCGCCGCGGTCCAGTGCGGCGGTCACCTCGGCACTAATCACATCGGGCGTGGGAAAATCGGGCTCGCCAAGCGCAAGCGCGATGCATCCCGGGTGCTGAGCGGCGAGTGCGTTAATCCGACGGATGCCGGAGGGCTTGAGCGTGGCAAGCGAGGTATTCATGGGCAGACGCATGGCGTTCCTTTCGTAAGGGTTGCACTAGGATAGCGCGCCCAGCGCCACCAGACGGTGTAACCTAAACGGAAACGAGCCGGAAAGGAGATGGCATGGAGACGACCGCGCGCGGCGATGTACCAAAAACACTGCACACCATTGCGTATATCAGTATTCCCAATAGCGCCGATCTTGATTTTTTGCTCTGGGACCTGCAGGATGCCATCGCCGCCTATGCTCAACTTTCCGGCACCGCACTCCCCCGCCCGGTCGACTTGAAGGCAAATGACGCCGGCAGCGTTGCCGATGGCATCGTGCTGGCCATTGAAGATGTGGCTGACGATGAGACGTTGACAGCTATCGAGCAGACGCTTGAGCGCTTTGGCGGTACGGGAACGCGCGTCTATGCCGCGATTCGAGCCGCACAAGAGGGCACTGAACAGGCGCGTGGGGCCGCCGTTCGCCTGCACAAGGCATGTGAGCGCCATGACCAATTGTGGTGTGGCGGCGTTGCCATCTGCGCCGGCAGCGGCATTGCGGCGCTTCGTCGCTCCCCGCGCATGGGACTCTTGCGGCGACCGTTTTCGGAAGCGATGGATAAGCTTGTGGGTGCCGTGCGCATGGGCTGCTCAGTTGAGCACGCCCAGCTGCTCGGCGGCGGCGATGCCGGTAGCGTCAACGCCGACGGCATGGTGCGTGTCGAGCCCGCGCTGCCCGCGCCGATCTGGCACGCCATCATCAAACGCCTCGGCGCCCATGCTCAATCAAATATCTAAATTAGAGAGCAGCCCAGTCAACTGCCTCGCGCCAGCGCTCGACAAGGCGCTCAAGACGCCAAGCCGCATTGGCAGGACTTGTCGAGGGCAGGACGATGGCGGGCAGCCCGGTGCGTTCTTGTAGATAGCGCTTGTAGAGCCGGCCAGCCGTACCACCGTTGCATATCACCTGCTCAATGGGAGCTGCATCGGTAATGCGCTCGATATGTGCCGGAACAACGTTGCGAATGCTCGCGTCGCTCGAGCCCTTAATGTCGCAGCTCTCGATCACATCCCATAGGGCCACGCCGCCGTTCAGCAGCATGGATCGCTTGGCGGCAATCGAGGCGTCGAGCGTCGCGGACTCGCTGCCCGCCAAAGGGTCGCCCTCGTTGGGCGGCACAGGCACGCCGAGACACGCCGCCGTGACCCGCCAAAAGCGGTTCTGCGGATTGCCATAGTAGAAGGCATTGGCACGCGAGAGCACCGAGGGAAACGACCCCAGCACCAAAACGCGCGAGCGCTGGTCGAACACAGGCTCAAACCCATGCTCAATATGTTGATAGTCCTCGTCAGACACGGCCATGGGCTAGGCTCTCAACAGATATCGCACCTCGTAGGGTGCAAGCTCAAGGGTACCCGTCAGCTCGACCGTGGGCGCATCGTCGGCAAGCAGGTCGACAAAGGACCCGTTGAGCTCGCCGGCGCCAAAGGTGTAAGGCTCGCCCACGGCGTTCACCGCCACGAGCACCGTCGCGTCATCACAGGTGCGCTCGAACAGCAGCTGCTTGTTCTGGATCACCACGTTGCGATAGGCACCGTAGTTGAGAGCACAGGCCGCCGCGTCATCGGCCGAGCGAAGGTGCGCAAGCTGCGTGATGAACACCGTCAGCTCGTTGGGCGCAGGCTCATCGAGCGCAGGCCGCAGCGCCCAGTCACCATCGGGGCCGCCCTTTTCGCCAGCAATCCCCCACTCGCTGCCATAGTAGACACACGGAATGCCCGGCATGCCAAAGAGCATGCCATAGGCGGGACGCAGGCACGACTTGTCGGTGAGGATGCTCGCCAGGCGCGGCACGTCGTGGTTGTCGACAAACGACAGCAGGTGTTTGCCGCGGTAGATACACCACGGATCGCCGCCAAACTGGCGATGCAGCGAATGGGCAATCTCGAACATGTTGACCGAGTTAAAGCTGGAGTACAGGCCCTTGTAACACTCGTAGTTGGTGCAGGAGTCGAGCATCTCGTCGTTGACGATCTGGTTGTAGTCGCCGTGGAGCGTCTCGCCGATCAGCACAAAATCGGGCTTGAGCTCGCGGGTAAAGGTATGCAGACGACGCATGAAGTCGCGGTCGAGCATATAGGCAACGTCCAGGCGCAGGCCGTCGACGCCAAACACGTCAGCCCAACGGCGCACGGACTCGAGCAGGTAATCGACCACAGCGGGATTTTGCAGGTTGAGCTTCACAAGTTCAAAATGGCCTTCCCAACCCTCGTACCAAAAGCCGTCGCCATAGCAGGAGTCGCCGTCAAAGCTAATGTGGAACCAGTCCTTGTACGGCGAGTCCCACTTACGCTCCTGCACATCACGGAAGGCCCAGAAGCCGCGGCCGACGTGGTTGAAGACCGCATCGAGCACCACACGGATGCCATGGGCGTGCAGCGTCTCGCATACGGCGGCAAAATCGGCATCCCCGCCCAGGCGGCGGTCGACATGGCGCAGGCTGCGCGTATCATAGCCGTGGCTGTCGGATTCGAGCGGCGGGTTGATGAGCACAGCGCCAACGCCGAGTTCTTGCAGGTAGTCAGCCCATTGGGCGATCTTCATGATGGGTGCATCGGGGTCGGGCGCAGCGTTGGCAGCCTGGGCGAGTTCATCCTCGGCAACGGGAGCGGCGTTTTCGCGCGGAGCTCCGCAAAAGCCCAGCGGATAGATCTGATAGAACGTCGTCTCGTATGCCCACATAGCAACCTCCCGGTAAGCTCAACACAACGATATCCATTGTATGCCCGGCTTGTATCCTCTCCCCCAAAATAAGTTGCGGTGAAATAATTCCTGCTTGGGCCTTCAGAGGCCTTAAACAGGAGCTATTCCACCGCAGCTGATGAGGGGACGTGATTAGGCGACGGGCTTTGCGCGGCGTATGGCTGGGAACAGTACGGTGATGGCAAGGATGACGCCCACGACGGTAATCGCCCCGCCCGCAAAGCCAATCCAAGCGATACCGGGACCCGAAACCACGGCGCCGCCGATTGCGGTGCCCGTGCCGATACCGAGGTTAAACAGGCCCGAGAAGATCGACATGGCGACGGCCGACGAATCCGCCGGCGTGTACTTGATGAGCTCGGCCTGGAACGCAACGTTAAAGGCCGTGGAGCAGCAGCCCCATAGCGCGCAGACGGCAAGCACTGCTACGAGCGACGATGCGACCGGACCCACGAGCAGCAGAGCCACCGGCACGCCGGAGAGCGTGATAGCCAAGAACGGGAAGCGATGCCCATCGAACAGGCGGCCAAACAGCCAGCTTCCGAGCAGACCAGAGCAGCCAAACGCCGTCAGCGTCATGGTAATAGCGCTTGCGTCGACGTGCGCGACCTGCGCCAGGAACGGCTCGATATAGCTGTAACCCGCATAATAGCCGGTCGCCATAAAGACCGTGACCGCGTAGAGCGCAATCAGGAACGGGTTCTTGAGCAGCTCGGGCAGCTGTTTGACGGTAAAGCGCTCGCCCGCCGGCATGGCCGGGAACACCGCGGCCTGGTAGACAACCGCGACAGCCGAGAGGGCCCCGACCACGGCGAATGTCATGCGCCAGCCCACGGCCAGTCCGATGGCGCGGCCGATCGGCAGGCCAAAGATCTGCGCGATGGACGAGCCCGTGGCGATCATGCTAATGGCGAGCGCCCCGTGACGGGTGTCGACCAGGCGCGAGGCCATAATCGAAGCGACTGACCAGAACACGGCGTGCGCGCAGGCGACCACCAGGCGCGCGCAGACCAAAATGGGATAGGTGGGCGCCACGGCGGACAGGAACTGCCCGAGCGAGAACACGGCAAGCACGCCGAGCAGCATACGCTTGAACTCAAAGCGCGAGGCGAACACCATAAGCGGCAACGACAGTAGCATGACGCCCCAGGCGTAGACCGAGATCATGATGCCGGCCTGGGCCTCGGTGAGCGAAAACGACGCGGCAATATCAGTCAGAAGGCCAATGGGCATGAACTCCGACGTGTTGAACACGAACGCGCAACAGGCGAGCCCGATAAGCGGGAGCCACTGCTTGAGTGAGATGCCATCTTGTCTTGCCTGAGCCATATAGGAAAACCTCTCCGATTGTCTTGAGCGGTGGGCGATTATATAGCAACGGTCCCGCATCCGTCAGTACAGATGCGGGACCGCAATCAACTCAATACACAGGGGTTGCGCCGTCAATAAATAGCTAAGCCAACCCTAGCAATATACCCGCCGAATGCACGACAAACGCCACGATCCAGGCGACCGTCACTTGAAACGCGAACACGGCAACGGCATAGCGCGCGCCCAGCTCACTCTTGACGGCGCCGATGGCTGCCACACAGGGCGGGTACAGCAGCGTAAAGACCAGGAACACGTAAGCGGTAAACGGCGAAAACATGGCTGACAGTGCCGCGGGAGAGGTTGCGCCCAAAAGCACCGTGAGCGTCGAGATGACGCTCTCCTTGGCAATGAGTCCCGTGACGAGTGCCGTCGAGGCGCGCCAGTCGCCAAAACCGAGCGGGGCCAACACCGGCGCGATGATGCTGCCGAGGCCCGCAAGCAGGCTTTGCGACTGGTCGGCGACCACGTTAAAGCGGATATCGAACGTCTGCAGGAACCAGATGACCACCGTAGCGGCAAAGATAATGGTAAAGGCCTTGGTGATGAAGTCCTTGGCCTTATCCCATGCCAGCATCACCGTCGTCTTGACGCTCGGCAGGCGGTAATTGGGAAGCTCCATGATAAACGGAACCGGGTCGCCCTTAAATGCCGTGCGGTTGAGCACCAAAGCCGCGATGCAGCCGACCACGATACCGATCAGATAGAGCGAGACCATGGCGGGGACCGTCGCCTGCGGGAAAAATGCTCCGCACAGCAAGCCGTAAACCGGCAGCTTGGCCGAGCAACTCATAAACGGCGTGAGCATGACCGTCATCTTGCGGTCGTGCTCGGACGGCAGCGTGCGCGTCGACATGATAGCCGGCACGGTGCAGCCAAAACCGACGAGCATAGGCACGAAGCTACGGCCCGACAGGCCAAAGCGACGCAGCACTTTATCCATGACAAAGGCCACGCGCGCCATGTACCCGGAGTCTTCCAGAATGGAGAGGAACAAAAAGAGCACGACGATAATCGGCAGGAAGGTCAGTACGCTGCCCACGCCCGTAAGCACGCCGTCGACAGCCAGTGAGCGCACCACGTCGTTGGTGCCGAACGCCTTGAGGCCCGCATCGGCCGAGGCGATGATGGCAGCGATGCCGTCCTCCATGAGTCCCTGCAACGCCGCGCCGATCACGCCGAACGTCAGCCAAAAGACGAGGCCCATGATCACCAGAAACGCCGGAATGGCCGTGTAGCGACCCGTCAGGATGCGGTCGATCTTGACGGAGCGCACGTGCTCGCGGCTCTCGTGCGGCTTGACGACGCAGCGCCCGCACACGTCGCCGATAAAGCTAAAGCGCATATCGGCCAGCGCGGACAGGCGGTCGGTGCCGGCCTCGCCCTCCATCTGGGTAATGATGTGCTCGATGGCATCGAGCTCGTTGCGATCCAGGTGAAGCGCCTCGGTTACCAGCTCGTCGCCCTCAACCAGCTTGGTCGCCGCAAAACGCACCGGGATATGCGCCGTCGCGGCATGGTCCTCGATAAGGTTGGCGATGCCGTGAATACAGCGATGCAGCGCGCCGCCGTCTGGACCATCGGGCGCGCAGAAGTCCAGGCGACCGGGGCGCTCGCGGAACCGCGCCACGTGCAAGGCATGATCCACCAACTCGCCGATGCCCTCGTTGCGGGCAGCGCTAATGGGAACAACAGGCACGCCCAACAGGCTCTCGAGCAGGTTGACGTCCACGGCGCCGCCGTTGGCCGTCACCTCGTCCATCATGTTGAGCGCGATGACCATGGGGCGGTCGAGCTCCATAAGCTGCAGCGTCAGGTACAGGTTACGCTCGATGTTGGTGGCGTCGATGATATCGATGATGGCGTCGGGGGTTTCGTCCAAGATGAATCGGCGGCTGACGATCTCTTCGCCCGTGTACGGCGACAGCGAATAGATGCCAGGCAGGTCGGTAACGCCCGCCTCGGGATGGTTACGGATAGTACCGTCCTTGCGGTCGACCGTCACGCCGGGAAAGTTACCGACATGTTGATTGGAGCCTGTCAGCTGGTTGAACAACGTGGTCTTACCGCAGTTTTGGTTGCCGGCGAGGGCGAAATGCAGCGGCGCACCCTCGGGCACGGCCGTTTTTGCCGCACGGGGCGAATACGTCCCCTCGCCAAGTGCCGGGTGCTCCGTCGTGCCGATTGCGGCGTTAGTGCGCGGACCCGTGTCTGTGTCGTGAACACCCACGAGCTCGATGCGAGCAGCATCGTCCTTGCGCAGCGTCAACTCGTAGCCACGCAGGCGAATCTCGAGCGGGTCGCCCATAGGAGCGTACTTCATCATGGTGACTTCGGTGCCCGGCGTTAGGCCCATGTCCAAAATATGCTGTCGGAGTGCCTGATCGTCCGATGCCACCGATGCGACAACGGCGTCCTTTCCAATCTCGAGTGTATCGAGCTTCACGCGCTCATCCTTTCGTTAGACGCGGTTAACCGTTTACCGGGGCTAACCAACTCGTAACGACAAATGATAGCGCTCTGGACTTTTTTATAAAGTCAAATACCGATGTTTACCTGCGCAAACTTTATGCGGTGCGCCCCGAAAGCTCTTTGCGCATACCGCTCAGCGAGATCGAAATGGAACCCGACCGCGCGGTAGCAGTGAGTCGATCACCCTCGACTGACCCCGTGCATGTAAAGGGCGCCTTGCCCATCAAGACGTGGGAGATAGTACCCGAGAGTTCAAAGAAATCGCCCTCAGCGCGGGCACTCGAGAGAGCGATATTGAGACCCCTGACGTTTAGTACTGCCCTGAGCACGCCGTTCACCCCATGTGAAAACGTCACCTCGCCGCGTTTACTCCCCACCGGCGTCTGGGCCGAAACCACATACGTACCCTCAAGCATGGCTCCTCCTCTAAGCAGACTTTTTGAAACGGCCATCTAGTCTACTTTGCTGCGAGACGGCTTGCCCAGAAACCGCGAGTACACAATGACGTTCAATCAACAGATTGCTGCAAGGGGAACAAGCGTGCAAAGGGGACAGATTACTTTTGACACCATTTGCGCCAACGGACGGGATGCGGAGCGACGACCGTGCAGGTGGATTCCGGATCGTCGCTTCCTCCGTCCCCCAGCGAATCAAAACGAAGTTGCGGTGGAATAGTTCCTGTTTGATGCTTTAACCAGCAAAAACAGGAACTATTTCACCGCAACTGCAAAAGCCCGCGCTGGCAACAAATGTCACCTGCGCGGGCTTGGCGGGCGTTCAAAAAGGCACGTTACAGAGACCCACATCAGTTATGGAATGCCGAGCAGCACCGATGCGCGATGCCCGCTGGCTTACCAAGCAACGAAGCTCGCCGTAGCCTTAGACAATCGGCGCAATGCCGGCAAAGTGCAGATACAGCGAGATAACTGCCACGACAATGACCACTGCTGCGATCAGCTTGTCGTGCAGATGCGGAAGCACCTGCTTGCCGCGGCCGCGCTCGCCCAGAATATAGACGGGGATGGCTGGGGCAAAAAGGATCGTCGTGATCATGACGCCCTGAAGACCCGTCGACCACACAAGGAACAACGTGTAGATAAAACCGAGCGTACCGAAGAAGCGTGCCTTGCCAACGCTTGGCGCATGCGGCCCGTCCAGATGCTCGTTCTTCCAGCCGATCACCATGTAATAGGCAGCCGAACAGACATACGGAACTAAAATCGTGTTGACCGCGCAGCTATAGAAGAACTGGTAGGTGCTCGCCGCCACATACGAAACAATCAAGAAGAGCTGCGTGATGCCGGAGCTTACGAGAACCGTTACCACCGGGGCATCGTGCTTGTTCGTCTTAGCAAACGCCAGCGGGAAGGAGCCCTGACGCGCCGCCTCAAACGGCGTCTCGGATGCAATGATGACGTAGCCCAGCATCGCACCGACCAGCGAGAGAATAACGCCAAGGTTTACGATGGCTGCACCAACCGGACCGATTGCGCACTCAAGAATTCCCGCCATGGAGGGCGTTGCAAGTTGTGCCATCTCCTCGCGCGGCATAATGCCGAGCGACAGCATCGAGATAATCAGATACAGCGTAAACACGGCTGCAAATCCAAGCGCCGTCGAACGACCGACGTCGCGCACATACTTTGCACGGCCCGAAATGACGACAGCGCCTTCGATACCCGTAAAGACCCAGACAAGGGCAATCATGGTCGAGACAACCTGCTCACCAAAACCGGGGCCAGCCGGCTCTCCCCAGAAGTTGTCCATAAAGATATCGACGTTGAACTTACCCAGGAGCACAATGCTCAGCACAAAAAGCCCCAGCGGCACCAGCTTCGCCAAGGTGACGATCGTGTTGATGCCGGCAGCTTCCTTAACGCCGCGAAGCACGAGAGCGGTTAGGAACCACAAAAACACGCTGGCGCAGACGATGGAAAGCATATTGTTGCCCGTACCGAACGCAGGGAAGAAATAGCCCAGCGCGCTAAACAGCAAGAGCGCAAAGCTCACATTGGAAAGACATGCGCTGATCCAGTAGCCCCAAGCGGAGTTGAATCCAACGTAATCGCCAAAACCGGCCGCAGCGTATGCATAGATGCCGCCAGTCAGGTCTGGACGAGCCTGAGATAAACCGTTGAATACCATCATCAGCGCAAAGACGCCAATGAAGCAAATTCCCCACGAAACGATAACCGCGCCGGTATTGGCTCCGCCTGCCGCCATATCGCCGGCAAGAGAAAAGATGCCGCCGCAAATGCTCGCAGTGATGACCATCATGGTCAGACGAAAGAGATCGAGGCCATTAGGGTCGATAATCTCTTCATTTTGAGCTTTAGAGGCCATTGTATGTGCACCCCCTTCATCATGTGATCGAACGAAAGATGGCCCGGACGTCCCGAATCGGGTGCCGGGCCATCGGTCAAGCGATCATCAGACTGTTACAGCTATCGCGTTAGAAGCGCAGCGACAGGCAAGAAAGGCCGCCGTCGACCTTGCGATACTCGGAGGTGTCGACGACGAGCGTCTTGTAGCCCAGATCCTGCACGGCCTTGAGCACGGTCGGATAGCCCTCGGCAACGATGACCGTACCGTTGACCCAGATGCAGTTGGCGCCGTAAGCCTCGTCCTCGGGCACGACGATCTTGTTGTACTGGGCAAAGTCGGGCTTATCGATGAACTCACCAGAGACGAGCATGTTGTTGTCCTCGATATAGTTGACGCCCGTCTTGAGGTGCAGGACCTCCTCCAGCGGAACCTCGGAACCCTCGAGGCCCCAGCCCTCGAGAATCTCGCAGAACTGGCGGATGCCCTCTTCGTTGGTGCGAGCGGAGCGACCGACGTAGAAATGGTCGCCGACCATCATGACGTCGCCGCCGTCGAGCGTGCCCGGAGAAACGATGTGCTTAACATGCTCGTCGTCAAAGAAGCGGCGGACGGCCGGCTCGATCTCATCCTTCTCGCCGTTGCGGCTATCGGCACCGGGGTTGGTAATGATGGCGCCGCAGCGAGTGATAACGGCCGGATCTTCGACGAAGCAGCTGTCGGGATACTGCTCGAGAGCCGGCAGCACCGACACGTCAACGCCGCACTGCTCGAGTGCGTGCTCGTAATCGTAATGCTCCTCGATAGCGCGCTCGTAGATGGGCTGGCCAAGCTCGGGAGCGCTCGTGATGCCATTGCTCAGGGACTTGCCGGGACGACGGATGATGACGTGGCTGAACTTGGTCATGATGATCCTCCTTGGATCTCATAGTACTGAGCGGACTTCCTTGCGTCCGCCTTCCTTCCGATGGCTTTATCTTAGGGTGTCTTTGCTGTTTTGTATATTGTATACAATCCTGAACGGTAGATATTTTTCGGTGAACGTATTTTTGCTTCCTAGGGTCAGGTAGCATGATTTAGCTGGTCGTTCTATAATCAAATTAGCCTATTCAAACCAAACGTATTTAAATTTGAAAATATACAGTTAAGGTATATAAGCTCATGGAAACACTCAGAAGACCCTTGAAGGATCATGTATACGACTATATTTCGAGTCGCATAGACGCCGGCGAGCTTTCGGCCGGCGACCGTGTGAGCGAGCAAGCGATCTGCGATGCCATGGGCGTGTCGCGCACGCCGGTTCGCGAGGCGCTCATCCAGCTGGCAAGCGACGGCTATCTGGACAACCTCCCCCGCCGCGGATTCCGCGTCCGTGGGTTCGATCAGCAAAACGCCGTTGAAGTCTTTGAGATTATGGGGCCGCTCGACGGGCAGGCGGCATACCTTGCCTGCCCCCTCCTGACCGAAGAGGACATCATGCAGCTAAAGTTCTTGGTTGGATCCATGGACCTCGCGATCCAAGGCGGTCTTATCCGAAAGTACGACGACATTCAGCGGGACTTTCACCTTACGTACTTCAACCGCTGCGGCAACGACCGTCTGCGCGACATGATTTCGCAACTCGAGCGTTGCTTTATCAAACGCGATTACGAGACCGTCGATCAGGAGACGGCGTGCAAACTGCTGGGTATAGCCAATGCCGAGCATGCCCACATTCTTGAGCTGTTCGAAGCGCGGGATGCGGCGGCCGTGCGAGACTACGTTCGCGATGTCCATTGGAACACGGAGAACGCCCAGTTCACCGTTTGGTAGGAAAGCAACAAGGGACGACATCGGTCTTAAACCTTGACGCCAGCACCGCCCAAACTGATCCATTTTCCTCCGTCCCCGAGGGATCAGCGACGCCCTTCTGGAAAGCGCATCCCACCATCCGGGCGAATTCCGGGATACCGTTTCCCGATGGGGCCTCTCGGGGAAATTGCGTCCCAGAATTCTGGCTCGAAACGGGATATGGTTTCCCAAACAGGCCTCTTGCGGAAAATGCATCCCGGAATCCCTGCCCGAAACGGGACGCGCTTTCCCAGTCGAGGCCCTACGGGAAACTGCATCCCGGAATCCGCGCCCAAACCGGGACGCAGTTTCCGGGCGGGGCATCAAAAACAAAGTTGCGGTGGAATAGTCCCTGCTTGGGCTGGTTGAGGGCTTAAATAGGAACTATTTCACCGCAAGTTATTGAGGGGAAGTCCGTCCTCTTACAGATGGCGTTCCAAAAAGCGGAAAGCTAGGCGAATCCAGGGACGGACCGCCACCTGCTTGTCCTCGTTGTCGACCGCGGTGTTGGCGTTGCCGAGCGAAAGGCCGTGGCCACCCTGGTCAAAGACGTGCATCTCGCATGCAACACCCTCCTCGGCCATGCGCTGCGCAAACGGGTAGACCTGCGCGACCGGCGCCGTCTTATCGTCCGAAACGCCCCACACAAAGGTCGGAGGCATCTGGCGCGAAACGTGCGTGGTAGGGCAAATGTCGGTCAGGTGCTCATCGGTCGCCTCGCCGCCCGTCACCATCGACAGATAGTCGTTGAGCAAATCGCGCCCCGTCTTGCCACCCGTCTTGGGCACGCGCAGGTCGATGCGCGGGTCGCGCGTCTGCATATCGCGCACATAGGCAAGATCGAGCAACGGATAGCCCAGCACCACGGCGTCGGGACGAATATCCTCCGGACGAGCCCCTGCCAGGCCCGCGAAGGGACCAGTTTTCCACTGCGTTGCCAACGAGGCGCAGATCATGCCTCCCGCCGAGAAACCCACGATGCACACGCGCCTGGGATCGACATGCCACTCGTCGGCGTTGGCGCGCACGGTAGCAATCATCTTGGCGAGGTCCGCCTGCGGGTGCGGAAAGCTCACGTCGCCCGTGGCGCTCGTCACATAGTTGAGCACAAAGGCCTGGTAGCCGCGGTCCAAAAATGCAAACGCCACCGGGTCCTGCTCGTGCGGAGCGATATGCGTAAACCCGCCTCCGCCGCAGATGATCACCGCGGGGCGGCGGCCATTGGGCTTGTCGGGCAGCGGCTCGGCACCCAGATACGTAAACGTCGCCGGATAATCCTCGGTCGGCTCCTCGCCCCACAGCGCATGGTTCTCAATAATCATAGGTGCTCCCTCCGTGCGATTCGTGCGCACTCGTTTTTCGCACCTTAGCGTACCCCACTTGAGCCCGCGGCACAGAAACACCCCCGCAATAAGTTGGCCTTCAACTGATATATCACAAAATCGCTGTTCAGAGGTATCGTTGGACAGCGTAAAATAGGAGCGCTGACCGTGCTGGGAAACACGTACGAAACGTTTCCGGCAAACCACACGCGTGCAACATGCGCGCCTGATACGTTGGAGGCATCTATGGGTCTGCTCGATTCGCTCAAGTCCACGTTCACTTCGTCGGGCGAGGCGTCCGTTCCGCCCGCAGCAAGCTTCGCCACCCGCGAAGGCGTCATCTACGCTCCTGTCAACGGCGTGCTCGTCAATCTGAGTGAGGTTCCCGACGAGACCATCGCCTCGGGCATGCTCGGCCAGGGTTACGGCATCGAGCCCATTACCGGCACCATTTACGCCCCCGCCAACGGCCGTATCGGCGCCACCACCGTCACCAACCACTCCATCGGCATGATCACCGAGGACGGCCTGCGCGTGTTCATCCATGTTGGCCTGGGCACCGTGGAAATGAACGGCAAGGGTTTTGCCCGCTTTGTCGAGATGGGCGACACGGTCAAGGCAGGCCAGCCGCTCATCAGCTTCGACCGCGGCGCTATCAAGGCCGCCGGTCACGAGGACATCGTGACCGTCATCATCTCTGAGCTCGACCGCCTCAAGAGCATCGACCACGTCGGCGAGTCTGGCACGCTTATCGGCGGCAATCCGCTCGTCAAGCTTGGCGATCCGCTGCTGGTTGCCAAAACCAAGTAGCCGATCATCGTCGCATAAAGGCTCAACCACCCGTGCATCTTTGCCGCATCTGTGTTGTTGTTTTTGCCTATGTAGAGGTTCTGAAACGTTTCTATATAGGCAGCTGAGCATCAACGCAGGTGCGGCTTTTGCGTAGCGAAGCATTGCCCTGTGGCATGTTGTTCAACCGCACGAACCCCCTTCCTTTGTCCGCGCAGAGCGCTAGACTGCTAGGTCGACATTGGAGGAAAGATCGATGCAAAACACACCCACGGGCGCCGTACATGCCGCGCCTCAACGCAGCCAACGCATCGTCGCGCTCGACGGGCTTCGCGCCCTCGCCATCGCCGGCGTCGTCCTATATCACCTTCGCCCCAGCCGCCTGACCGGCGGTTTTTTGGGCGTTACACTCTTCTTTACGCTGAGTGGCTATCTCGCCACCAAAAGCATTATGCGAGCCACGGCACGCGACGGATTCTCGTACCCGCGCTATATCTGCCGCCGCATTGCGCGCATGATGCCACCGATCGTCGTGACCATCGCGCTTACCGCCGTCGCCACCTACATCGCGGCCCCGAGCCTGCTGCCTAAGGTGCAGCAGGACGCTCTGCCGTCGGCATTGTTCTTGAGCAACTGGTTCTATATCTTTCGCAACGTCTCGTATTTTGCCGCCGCAGGACTCCCCTCGCCGCTCACGCACCTGTGGTTCTGCGCTGTCACTATGCAGTTCTATCTGGTATGGCCGGTCATCCTTATGGCGCTGTGCAGCAAAACCAGGTCTCGCAACACCGCCATCGGCATCACGATCGCATTCGCGCTTATATCGACGGCAGCCATGGTCCTCATGTTTAATCCCACCGCCGACACATCGCGCGTCTACTACGGAACCGATGCCCGTGCCGCCGAGCTTCTATGCGGAGCCTTAGCCGCCGTCGCCGCGCCGCGTCTGCGCGAGATGCTGAGCGGTGACATCCATACCCCCGGCGCCAACAAGGGCATCTCAAAGGTCAACGCGATTTCTATCGCGTGGCTCGCTGCCGTCATAGTCGGCGCGTTCACGCTGACCGGAGAGAACCCCCTGCTCTACCGCGGCGGCTTTTTGCTGCTTGCCCTCGTCACCGGACTCCTCATCATCTGCGTGCAGAATACGGAGTGCATCGTGCGTCGCCTGTTGTCGGTCAAGCCGCTCGTCTGGCTGGGTCAGCGCTCGTTCTCGGTCTATCTGGTGCACTATCCCCTACTGCTTCTTATGAACCCCGCAACCCGCACCACCCGCATCGCCTGGTGGGAGCAGGTATTACAGCTTGTACTGATCCTTGCGGTAGCCGAGGTTTTCTATCGCCTAGCCGAACGCCCTTGGTCCCACAGGCCGGCCCAACAGGACAGCACGGCAAGAAAGCACGTCCTCGCGCCCGCCATGGTGCTCCCCGCGCTTGGCGCCGCATGCGTCGCCGCACTTGCCTTCGCGCCGCTTGACTGGGCAGGCATCGCCACCGCCCGCGCCGAGCAGCTCCGCCCCGAGCTTGCCCAGAACCCGACCTCATCCCAGGACAACGGAGCCAACGACAAGGGCGCCGAGCCCGCGTCCGGTAAAGATTCCCAGCTCAGCGACACCGCATCCGATGACGCCACCAAGCAAAAACCCAAAGAGGGACCTATCGCCGAAAAGGTCCCCAAGAACTTGGACTGGAAGAGCTTTACCTACGACGAGGCGACCGGGACCTGCGATGCCCGCGTGCTCATGATTGGCGACTCGGTCACTGCGGGCGCACAGTCCGGTATTCAGGCGGCGCTTCCCAACGCGTACATCGACGGCGTGGTGAGCCGCCAGTTCTACACCTTCCAGGATGTCTATGCGCAGGACAGCGCCAACTGCGACCCGAGTGTGGTCATCTGCGCGCTTGGCACCAACGGCCTCATCCGCGACCCCCAACAGGTGCAGGACGTGATTAATGCCGTGGGCGGCAAGCCCATCTACTTTGTGACCGTGCGCGTGCCGCTCGAGCTGCAGGACCGCAACAACCAGACGATCCGCGACGTCTGCGCCCAAAACGACAACGCCGGCGTCATCGACTGGAACGGCGCCTCAGAGGGCCACAGCGAATACCTTGTCGACGACGGCACACACCTCACCCAGGCGGGAATCGGCACCTACGCAGCCCTCATCCGCCAAGCCATCTGCGGACACTAGACAACGTAAAGCAGGAACCTGTATGGCGCCCACGTCACGCCCATACATCACACCTGACGTTTTGCTACGCTCCACTCGCGGGTTAGAATGGTTAACTGTTTGGAAATAATCCGTACAACCGTTATGGGAGGATACGTGAACCGCACCAAAATCGCGCAGCTCTATGCCGATGCCGAGTCGCTCGGTGGCCAGACCGTCACCGTTGCCGGCTGGGTCAAGTCCGTCCGCGACATGAAGAACTTTGGCTTCGTTACACTCAACGACGGCAGCTGCTTCCGCGACCTGCAGGTCGTCATGAACCGCGAGACACTCGACAACTACGACGAGATCGCCCATCAAAACGTCTCGGCCGCCCTCATCTGCACCGGCACCGTCAAGCTGACCCCCGATGCGCCCCAGCCCTTCGAGCTTTCTGCCACCTCCATCGAGGTCGAGGGCGTAAGCGCCCCGGATTACCCGCTGCAGAAGAAGCGCGCAACCGTCGAGTTCCTGCGCACCCAGCAGCACCTGCGCCCGCGCACCAACCTGTTCCGCGCCGTGTTCCGCATCCGCTCTGTCGCGGCTGCCGCTATCCACCGCTTCTTCCAGGAGCAGGGCTTTGTCTACGTCAACACCCCCATCATCACCACGAGTGACTGCGAGGGCGCCGGCGAGATGTTCCGCGTGACCACGCTCGACCCCCAAAACCCGCCCCTCACCGAGTCCGGCGAGGTTGACTGGAGTCAGGACTTCTTTGGCAAGCATGCGAGCCTCACCGTTTCCGGCCAGCTCAATGCCGAGAACTTTGCCATGGCCTTTGGCGACGTGTACACCTTTGGCCCCACCTTCCGCGCCGAAAACTCCAACACCACGCGCCATGCCGCCGAGTTTTGGATGATTGAGCCCGAAATGGCCTTCGCCGACCTGAACGACTACATGGACAACGCCGAGGCCATGCTCAAGTATGTCCTCAAGGACGTCATGGCAACCTGCCCCGACGAGCTCAATATGCTCAACAAGTTTGTGGACAAGGGTCTGCTTGAGCGCCTGAACCATGTCGCCAACTCCGACTTTGCCCGCGTCACCTATACCGAGGCCGTCGAAATCCTAGAGCAGGCCGTCGCCGCCGGTCACAAGTTTGACTATCCCGTGAGATGGGGCATCGACCTGCAAACCGAGCACGAGCGTTTCCTGACCGAGGAGCACTTTAAGCGCCCGACCTTCGTAACCGACTACCCGGCCGAGATCAAGGCGTTCTACATGCGCATGAACGAGGACGGCAAGACCGTCGCCGCTGCCGACTGCCTGGTTCCCGGCATCGGCGAGATTATCGGCGGCTCCCAGCGCGAGGAGCGCCTGGATCTGCTCGAGGCCCGCATCAAGGACCTGGGTATGAATCCCGAGCAGTACAAGTACTACCTTGACCTGCGCCGCTACGGTTCCTGCAAGCACGCCGGCTACGGTCTGGGCTTCGAGCGCTTGGTGATGTACCTCACCGGTGTGGGCAACATCCGCGACGTCCTGCCGCACCCGCGCACCGTGGGCAACGCCGACTTCTAATCGTCGGGCACTAGCTCGCGTCGCCACGTGCAACACTCATCGCACAAGCGCCTCTCGGCAAGCCGAGGGGCGCTTTTTTCAACAGCATCCGTCAAGCTTTTGGCAAGGTTTTGGTCAGTTAGGCAGGGTTGTTGAAAATTCGACCCGCCGTTTGCCGGCAACCATCGACCGCCCAAGGCGCCACGTGTCCTTGGCCAGGCTCCGCGCCCTAGGCTCTGATCTGCCATCGCCAAAAAAGGAAAGGACGTGGGCACTATGACCGAAGCCGTTGTTGAAAACTACGAGACCACGACCAGGGGCTCCGCCTCGATGGCAGCCTATCGCGCCGTACGCATCCTGCAGCTTTTGAGCGAGAACACCGGCGAGGACAAGGCGCTGCTTTCCGACGAGCTGGTCGAGCTCCTCGCCCATCCCGACGACCCCGCCCGCATGCCCATCTCGGCGGCACGCCGCAGCATCTATACCTCGATATCCGCACTTCGTCACGCCGGATACGAAATCGACTATAAACGCGGCGTGGGCTATCGGCTCCTCACCCGCCCGCTTGCTGACGAGGAGATCATACGGCTCCATGGCATGGTCATGCGCAACCGATCGACGCCCATAGCCATTCGAAAAAGCATGGCGCAGCACCTGGTCGCCATGGCGAGCGCCGATGTTCGCGGCTATCTCGATATGCCCGAACCGACACCGGCCGCCAACGACGTGCCCATCAAGACAGCGCGTCCGCACGCCAAGCGTATCGACACGTGCGAGCTCGTCGAACAGGCCATCGACCATGGAACAACTGTCAGCTTTGATATCTCAAACGTCCTGACCCGAGGCGAAACCGAGGTGGTGCGGATGACGGTCCGGCCCTTTGCCATCAGGCAGCGCGATGGCGTCTCGTATCTGCTGGGAACGGTCTACAACACCCGAGGCGCCGACGATACCCTGCGCACCGTTGAGGTCAGCCGCATGAGAAACGTCAGCACGCGTTTGCTCGACGGCAAGAAACTCTTTGCCGCGCTAGACGAAGAAGACAGCCCCGCGCCCGCAGCGTAAGCCGCAGCGTAAGCCCCGTTACCGTCCGTCGTTTCTCAGCACCGCCCATCCGGTTCAGTATTAAAAAACCCGCCAGGTTATTGTAAAAATGGACATCGGCGTTACTATAGTCCCACTTGCACTTTTTCCTAGTGCAGTGTTTCCAGCCATTTTTACACTGGGGGTAATGGTATGAAGGGCATCACCATCAGCCGCAGGAGCCTTCTTGTCTCCGCTGGCCTGCTCGCGCTCGCTCCGCTCGCCGGATGCGGCGGCAACTCTGGTTCCGGCTCCGCTGCCGCCGGTTCCGACTACACCATCGGCGTTCTGCAGCTCACCGAGCACTCCGCGCTCGATGCCGCCAACGACGGCTTCGTCAAGGCCATCAAGAAGAGCGGTCTCAAGGTCAAGATCGACCAGAAGAACGCCCAGAACGACCAGTCCACGTGTAAGTCCATTGCCGACAAGTTCGTAGGCGACGGCGTCGACCTGATTTATGCCATCGCCACGCCCGCCGCGCAGGCTGCCGCCGGCGCCACGGCCGATATCCCCATCGTGGGCTGTGCCATCACCGACTACGCCGCCTCCGGCCTGGTCCAGGACAACGACAAGCCCGGCACCAACGTCACGGGCGCTTCCGACCTCACCCCAGTCGCCGAGCAGCTCGAGATGATGCAGAAGGTCCTGCCCGACGTTAAAAAGGTCGGCCTGCTCTACTGCACCGCCGAGTCCAACTCCGACGTCCAGATCAAAGCCGCCAAGAAGGAGCTCAACAAGCTGGGCCTCGAGTACACCGATTTCACCGTCTCGAGCTCCAACGAGATTCAGTCCGTCGTCGAGTCCTCCGTGGGCAAGGTCGACGCGCTGTACTCCCCCACTGACAACACCATCGCCGCGGGCGCTTCGCAGGTCGGCCAGATCTGCAAGGAGAATAAGCTCCCCTTCGTGACCGGCGAGGAGGGTATGTGCATGGCCGGCGGCCTGTTCACCCTCTCCATCAACTATAAGGACCTGGGCTACGCCGCGGGCGAGATGGCCGTTAAGATCCTGAAGGGCGAGGCCAAGCCCGAGGATATGCCGATCAAGCACCTCTCGAGCAAGGACCTGGTCGTCGTCAAGAACGACGAGATGGCCGAGGCTCTGGGTATCGACCTTTCCGCTCTGGACGAGTAGCGCCATGCGCGGTAACGCGTCTAGGGCCCGCACGCGCGCCACAGCCGCGTTATTCAATATCTGAGTCCTTGGGGCGAACGCTAAAGACCGGCGTTCGCCCTGCTTGTTTCGGATGAGACAAAACATCCGTCCGCAGCTCTTTTATGCATTGGTACCGCTATTATGGAAAATCACGTGTCCACCCTATCCTAGGAGGTATGAAGCATGCTCATTGCATTGCAGGGCGCCGTTTCGCAGGGCGTCCTCTGGGGCATTATGGTGCTTGGCGTGTTTATCACGTTCCGCCTGCTCGACATCCCCGATATGACCTGCGACGGCAGCTTTGCCCTCGGCGGCTGTGTCTGCGCCGTACTCATCGTCAACAATAACGTCGACCCCTTGCTCGCCGTGCTGGCCGGCATGTGCGCCGGCGCCATCGCGGGCGCCGTCACGGGCATCTTGACCACCGTCTTTGAGATTCCCGCAATCCTCGCCGGAATCCTTACGCAGATCAGTCTGTGGTCCATCAACCTGCGCATCATGGGCAAGTCCAACACGCCCATCCTTGCCAAGGGCACTATCTTCTCATCCGTCAGCAACATGACGGGCCTGCCGCAGTCCACTGTTGCCATTATCCTAGGCATTGTGCTGGCCGTGGCCATCGTCGCCATCCTGTACTGGTTCTTTGGCACCGAGATCGGCTCGGCGCTGCGTGCCACCGGCAACAACGAGTACATGATCCGCGCCCTAGGCGTCAACACCAACTCCACCAAAATGATCGCCCTCGTGCTCTCCAACGCCCTCATTGGCCTTTCGGGTGCGCTCATCTGCCAGAGCCAGAAGTATGCCGACATTGGCATGGGTACCGGCGCCATCGTTATCGGTCTTGCCGCCATCGTCATCGGCGAGGTGCTCGGCCGCCTGCTGCCCGGCGGTCTCACGCAGTTCTCCGTCCGTCTGGCCTCCGCCGTCTTTGGCTCCGTGGTGTACTTCCTCATCCGCGCCATCGTGCTGCAACTGGGCATGGACGCCAACGACATGAAGCTGCTCTCCGCCGTGATCGTCGCCGTGGCCCTGTGCGTGCCCGTGGTTTGGGAGCGCTATAAGCTCCGCAGCTCCTACACGAAGGGAGATGAGGCAGATGCTTAAGCTCTCGCACGTCAAGAAGACCTTTAACAAGGGCACCGTCACCGAGAAGCGCGCGCTCACCGGCGTCGACCTTACCCTCAACGACGGCGACTTTGTAACTGTGATCGGCGGCAACGGCGCCGGCAAATCCACGCTGCTCAACATGATTGCCGGCGTATATCCGCTCGATTCGGGCGTTATCGAGCTCGACGGCACCGACATCTCGCGCCTGAGCGAGTCGCAGCGCGCCAAGTACCTGGGCCGCGTGTTCCAGGATCCCATGCGCGGCACCGCAGCCGACATGCAGATTGCCGAGAACTTGGCCCTCGCCAAGCGTCGCGGCCAGCGTCGCGGCCTTTCGTGGGGCGTCACCAAGGCCGAGAAGGACGAGTACGTTGAGTTGCTCAAGCGCCTGGACCTTGGCCTGGACACGCGCCTCAACGCCAAGGTCGGCCTGCTTTCGGGTGGCCAGCGCCAGGCACTCACGCTGCTCATGGCCACGCTCACCAAGCCGCGCTTGCTGCTGCTCGACGAGCACACCGCGGCACTCGACCCCAAGACCGCCTCTAAGGTGCTCAATCTGACCGAGGAGATTGTCGACGAGAACCACCTGACCACGCTCATGGTCACGCACAACATGAATGACGCCATCCGTCTGGGCAATCGCCTGATCATGATGCACGAGGGCCACGTTATCTACGACGTGGCGGGCGACGAGAAGAAGTCGCTCACCGTCGCCGACCTGCTGCAGAAGTTCGAGGAGGTCTCGGGCGGCGAGCTCGCCAACGACCGCATGCTGCTGAGCTAAAACCTGCCAATAAGGGACAGGTTTATTTTGGCAGGTTTTATCTGCGCAAACGTCAAAACCGCCGCAAAGGAACAGATACCTTTGCGACGGTTTTCGCATATCATGTCGATAATCCAGCGTCAGCAGGAACCACTGGTTAAGAACTAAGGAAACTGCCATGAGAAGGCTCCTTCCCCGTCTTGCTTGACCGCCGCACTCCTTGCCGGCGTGCTCGCCGGCGGCCCAGCTTACGCCACCGCGGCCACCCCATCTCAAGTTATCGGCCCGTCCGATGTGATCGGACGGGCTTTTTGGTGGGTATCATGGTTGAATGATCATTAGGAGGTTTTCCCTACATGGAATTGTTTGAACCGATTCTTCATTTCTTTGAGCAGCGCTGGGTCCACAACATCATCTGGGCCGTCATCTTGGTAATAGTCACCGCCATCGCCGCCAAGGTGGCATCCAAGACCCTGCGCCACCTACTCAACCGAGACGACAACCCGCTTCCCGCATCGAGCATCTTCATCAACATCGCGCGTGCCGTCATTTGGATGATCGGCGGCAGCTTTATCCTCGACAACTGCTTTGGCATTAACGCAAACGCGCTCGTCGCCGCTCTTGGCGTCGGCGGCATCGCCATCTCGCTCGGCTTTCAGGACACGCTATCAAACCTTATCGGCGGCATGCAAGTGACCTTTATGGGCATCATCAAGCCCGGCGACAATATCGAGGTCGGCGGCGTGTCGGGCGTGGTCCAGGACATCACTTGGCGCCACACGACCATCGAGGACGCCTGCGGACAGACCATCATCGTCCCCAACTCCAACATCTCCAAGAACACACTCGTGCACCTCATGCCCTTTGGACGCGTTGTCGTTCCCGTCGCGGTGAAGGACACGTCAAAGTGGGACTCGCTCGATGCGCTGGCAGACGAGCTCGCCTGTGCCACCAAGGTCGCCGTTTCACCCATCTCGGGCTTTGACAAGGAACCCTACGTGCTCTTTAGCGAGATCGGCGACTTTGGCATTAAGGGTAAGATCATCTTTATCGTCAGTGACGACAGCACCACCTTTACGGCAGCCGACGCCTGCATCCGCGCCATCGCCCCCATCATCGCCTAAAACCACCGCAAAGGGGACAGGCACCTTTGTGGTGGTTTCGCATCGTGGTACCATGGTTCATATCGTTGTTTAAACGACTAAGGGAGTAGACACCATGGAAGAGGCCTATCGTCAAGCGCGCAAGCGCGGCGAACAGGAACGCCGTCGCGCCATCAGCCAAAGCGAGCATCCATATCTTACGGACCTCGACAGCTTGGTCGCCCAGCTTCCCTGCGGGCAGCGCGAGAACATCGGCCTGCGGGACATTCCGCTCGAAATGGTCGTCGGCACGGTTACCAAAGGTCGCCAGTCCGCCTTTTCGTGTAACTTTATGCCGCTGCTCCCCTGGAATACCGAATTCGCCCGCAAATGGTCCAACCTCTACGATATCCAAATCTCCGAGGGCTACCGCGACCCCATCATCGTCACCGAGTTCATGCACCGCTTTTACGTCCAAGAGGGCAACAAGCGTGTCAGCGTCCTCAAATTCCTTGACGCTCCGACGGTCTCGGCCAAGGTGACGCGTCTGTACCCCGGTAAGTGGGATTCCGTCGAGAGCCGCCTGTACGGTGAGTTTTGCGCCTTTTGGTACGTATGCCCCCTGTACGAGATTGAGTTTTCGCGCGAGGGCAGCTACGAGATGCTTGCCAAAATGCTCGGCCAAGATCTTGTCGAAAAATGGCCTCAAAAGAAGGTCGACTACCTACGTCACACCTTCCTGCTCTTTAAGCGCGCCTATCTTCGCGCAGGCGGCGACCACCTGGACATTACGCCCGCCGACGCCATGCTCGTCTACCTCAACGTGTACAACCAAGACCGTCTACTGGATACGCCGACGGACATCGTCGTAAACCGCCTGTGCAAGATTTGGCGCGAGCTGGTCATTGCCGGCAAAAATGACGAGGACAAGGTCGATCTTGTCGAAGCGCCGAGCGTCGATGAGCAAGAGACACCCGCCAAGTCCACCTCCGGCGTGCTCAACTTCTTTATGGGCAAGACCGTCTATTCGGCGGCCAACCCCCTGCGCATCGCCTTTATCCATGAGTTCCCCTGTGCGACGTCGAGCTGGGACAGCCTGCACGACCAAGGACGTCAGTATCTCGATGAGCACTTTGGCGGTATCGTGCGCACCGAGGCGTTCGAGGACTGTCACGATCCGGACGTGTTCTACGCCGCCGTGGAAACGGCTGTCAAACATGGAGCAAACGTCATCTTCTCGACCTCGCACCGCCTGATGGAATACACGCTCAGGGCTGCGGTTGAGTATCCCCAGGTTCGGTTCCTTAACTGCTCTATCGGCCTTCCCCACCAAAGCGTCCGATCGTACTTTGGCAAGATGTACGAGGCCAAGTTTCTCCTGGGCGCCCTTGCCGCCAGCATGGCGGACAACCACCGCATCGGTTATCACGCGTCAGTCTTCGCCTCGGGCGCACTCAGCGAGATCAACGCCTTTGCGATTGGCGCCTCGCTGCTCGACCCCCGTGCGCAAATTATCCTGACCTGGGGCGATGTGCCCGCCGGAGGCCTTGCCGAGGCCATGTGCCGCGAAGGCGTGAGCGTCATGACCGGCGCCGATATGTCCAAGTCTCTCGAGGACCCCACCGCCTACGGGCTTCACCGTCTGGTAAACGGCAAGGAAGTTACCGGTATTGCTATGCCGGTATGGAACTGGGGCCGTTACTACGAACTCATCGTACGCAGCCTACTGCACGGCACATGGGACGAGACCGCCGATGACCAGCAGGTGCGCGCCGTCAATTACTGGTACGGTATGAGCTCCGGCGTCATCGATATTCGCTACGCTCCGGGCCTACCCTATCAGACGCGTAAACTTGTGCAGCTGCTTCGCAACGGCATTGTCGAGGGCTCCATCAACCCATTTGGCGGCGAGCTCCACAGCCAGGACGGCGTGGTTCAGATTGAGGGCTTCCCTCCCCTGCCGAGTACGCAGATTGTCGAGATGAACTGGCTGGCTGACAACGTTATAGGCTCGATTCCGCAGCTCGATAACGAGCCGGAGGTCCGTGCCCTATGAATATCCTAGCCATTGCCGATGTAGAGGAGCGCTGCCTGTGGGAATGTTTTCGCAAGGAGCGCTTTGAGGACGTTGACCTGATTCTATCCGCAGGCGACCTGGATCCGGACTATCTTGAGTTTTTGGTCACTGTCATCAACAAACCGCTTGTGTACGTTCGTGGCAACCACGACGACCGCTACGCGCGCCATGCACCGGGCGGGTGCATTTGTGTTGAGGACAGCGTATATGTGTACCGAGGTATTCGCATTGCGGGTCTGGGCGGTTCCATGCGCTACCGCGACGGCGCGAACATGTATACCGAGCGCGAGATGGCAAAACGCATGCGCAAGCTATCGCGAATAATCGCACTGGTAGACGGATGCGATATTCTACTTACCCATGCACCCGTCGCAGGCATGGGCGACCTGGACGACCTGCCGCATCGAGGATTCGAGTGCTTTAATGCGGCTCTTGAGTCTTGGGGTCCCGACTATATGATTCACGGGCATGTGCACCAAAGCTACGGCCCCAACTTTCAACGCGAGCGCCAACACCCATGCGGAACGAAGATTGTCAACGCCTGCGGCTATACCAAGATCGAAATTGACGAGGCGCGCTACCCCACGCGCGGTTGGAAGGCCGCTTGGCTCAACTCGCAAACCATGCGCCGCGAGCTCAAACGCCACGAAGCAATCGAGTCTTCAACCGCCAGAACCCCCTGGTAACTGCCAACAACCACCACGAAGGGGATAGGCACCTTTATGGTGGTTTTGCTGACTCGTCCGACCTGTCCATCACGGTGCTTGTGTAATTAACGAGAACACTCATTGTTTTGTAAGGACGGCGCTCACGTGCCGTCTTTTTTTGTCAACTTATGCAGTCTCGACCGTGTTGTATGTAGAGGGACCTCGCGAGACGCCTTCCCTATATCCACCACGACCAATTGGAGGTGACACTATGCCTGCACGCCGTAACCGCAATAGCACGCTCCGATGCGATGCCGATCAGATCGAGCGGGAAGCAAAGCGCTTGGTCGACACGTATTCCGACCTCATCCTTCGATTGTGCTATTCGGCCCTTGGATCCGCTGACGACGCTCAAGACATCTGCCAGGACACGCTGATCAAGATTCTCCAACGCACTCAACCGTTCGACTCGCTCGAACACGAACGTGCTTGGGTGATCCGAGTCGCACTGAA
This sequence comes from uncultured Collinsella sp., assembly GCA_900543505.1. Lineage (GTDB taxonomy): Bacteria > Actinomycetota > Coriobacteriia > Coriobacteriales > Coriobacteriaceae > Collinsella. Next base: position 26,272 of record UQSB01000028.1, read on the forward strand.
CGCATGTCGCGATATCGGCCGTACGCACGCGAATCACCCGGTTGTCGACCTCGATTCGCTCCCCGATTTCTGCGCACCCGTAACACATACCGAGCAAGAATTCGCGCAACGCGACTGCGCCATTCTTTCCGCTGTCACGGCCCTGCCTCAAGCACAGCGCATCGCCATCTTTTTGCACTACTACGCAGGCATGAGCATCAGGGAAATCGCAGACGCCGTTCACGCGACGCCAGCTGCAACCGCCCAGCACCTTAGCCGCGGACGTGCGTCACTTCGGCTTTCCTTGAAAGGAGACCACAATGACTACGAATTCGAATGACTATCGCCACGCCCTGGAGCACATTTCGTTTACCGATAATGCGAAGCAGCACATGGCAAACTCGATTGCTCAGTCCGTCGCCTCAAGCGATGCGGCGACCGCTCAAAGCAACTTTAATGGCACGCGACGCAAGCCGCGCATCGCCCGCCATCCCGTAAGAACAGTCGCTCGCATTGCCGCTGTAACGGCAGTCCTCGCTATCGTCATTGGAGGCGCTGGCACGGCTATGGCAACAGGCGTCCTGCCGCTTCCTTCTGACATGCTTTCCGACATCTTTGACGGACCTGCTTCTCAAACCGAGATCATCGACCGTATTGGCCGGCCCGTCGGTGCTAGCTGCTCCAACAACGGAGTCACCGTGACCGCCGACGCCATCATGGGCGACAAGGATATGGTTACCATCGCCTATACGCTTACGTTCGACGATCCCGCTGCCCTGAAAAAGCTTTCCGAGCCGGGCGAGAACGGAACTATCGCCGGAAGTGTCGATGGAAACGTATACGTTGATGGCGAGCATGGCGGCCAAGGCCAATCATGGCTCATTGACAAGAACCCCAATGACTCCAGCATTCAATACTTTGCACAGTTCAGCGTTGAATCACCCGGCCTTATGGGCAGGACCGTCCGCACGCATATCAACTCTCTCGTTGTGCCACGTGCTGGCAAAGAGCTTCCCGAGTATAAGAAAATACTTACGGGCCCATGGGATCTTAAGTTCCAGCTGAATTACGAAGATACATCCGTTACGATTCCCGCGCCCAAATCGGTCAACTTTAACGGCACCAAGGCGACGATTCAAGAGGCCACCGTATCCTGCGTTGGCGTTTCAGTCCGCTACAACATAGATCGTTCCATCGAACACGACAACAACAGCGGCAAGATGTCTCAAAGCATGGAGGAGTCTATGGATGCCGTTGGCAACATACCCCTCATCGTGACGTTCAAAGACGGTCATGTTGAGGACGCAACCAGCCACAGCGGCTATTTCGCAAATAAACTGGATAACGGCACCACTGATGTCCACAAGACCTGGCCGTTCTCGCAAGTTTGTGACACAGACAAGATTGCAAGCGTACAAATTGGCGATACGGTCATTCCCATGAATTCGTAACGCTACGCGGCTCGTATATGCACCCGGTTCCGCACTTCGCGTCTAAAGATGCGCTGTCATCGAGCAGCGTGAGCGCAAGGCCGCCCGTATGGTCGGCTGGGAACACCTCGTTGCGCTAAAAACCACCACGAAGGGGACCGTGAACTGCGCCCCGAAACTTGGACTGAATAAATA
>UQSB01000029.1 GCA_900543505.1 uncultured Collinsella sp.
GGCTCGCCGCCGTCGCGGCAAGTTGCTGGGCGAGCCTAAGCCGGAGGCCAAGCTTCCGGGCGGCGTGGTGCAGCCCTCGTTGCCGTTTGGCGATCCGGAGCCCGCGACCGAGCCTGCAAGCGAGCAGGAGACGCCGGCCGCCGAGCAGGCTGCTGCCGCCGAGACCGTCGCGCCCGCGCCCGAGGCCACCGAGGCCGCATCGGAGTCCAATGACCGCCTGGCCGCCATGATGCGCCGCAGCGCCCGCCGCGAGGAGGCCTACGTGCCCACCTCGCAGCTCCGCCGCTTCACCCTGCCCGATTCGGCGCCCATCATGCGCCGCGTCATGGGCTTTCTGTCCGACCAGGCCCGCGCGCTCATCCACGCCGGCGTGTCGCGCGACCGCATCTGCATCGATCCTGGCCCGGGCTTTGGTAAGTCGGCTAACGAGGACATCGTCATCCAGCGCGAGACTGCCAAGATGGCGTCACTGGGCTATCCGCTCATGTGCGCTGTATCGCGCAAGCGCTTTGTGGGCGCCGTCTCGGGCGTGACCGAGGCCGCCGAGCGCGATGCCGCTACGTTTGGCGTCTGCCTGGGCGCCATCCAGGCCGGCGCCAACATCGTGCGCGTGCACGACGCCGCGGGCTTTGCGCAGTTCCTGAACGGCTACTGGGCGGTTGCCAAGCCGCAGCCGCGCCGCGCGTTTGTGGCCGTGGGATCCAACTTGGGGCATCGCTGCGACAACATCCGCGCCGCACGCGACATGATCGCCGAGATTCCACTTACCTGCGTGTCCAACTCCTCCAAGATCTACGAGAGCGAGCCGGCCTACGAGACGCGCCAGGACGCGTTTGCCAACGCCGTCATCGAGATCAAGACCGAGTTGGCGCCGCTGGTGCTGCTCGACGAGCTCATGAAGATCGAGGCCGAGCTGGGCCGCGACCGCTCCAAAAAGGCCAAGGCCAACGGTCCGCGCACCATCGACCTGGACCTGCTGTGGATGGACGGCGAGACCCACGGCGGCAAAAAGCTGCGCCTGCCGCATCCACTGATCGGCGAGCGCGACTTTGTGCTGGTGCCGCTTGAGGACCTGATGCACGACCCGGCGCGGTTCTTCCGCTACAACGGCGTCGAGGTCAAGGAGCCCGAGGATCGCGTGGGCCATATCGTGGGTGAATTGGGGCGTATGTAGATGATCGAGATGAACGCTGTAGTCGCTGCCACTGAGCTCGACGCGGCGCGTGACGCGGGTCGCGAGGGCGTGTCCGCGGGCTGGTGCGCGTGGAGCGTGGGCGATGCTTCGCTGACGTTTTCGCTGGTCGTGCGTCCGGATGTGAACATGCATGCCTTCCACGGCCTGCCGTTTGTGGCCGCGATGGGCATGATGGACGCGCTCGTGGGCACGGCTTCGACGCTGGGGTTGGGCCTTGCCGGTAAGGTAGGTATCCAGTGGCCGAGCGATATCGTGTGCGGTGCGCCTGCGTTTGAGACGTCGTTCGCGCGCGTCGCCGTCAACGGCGGTGCCGGTGCCGCGGGCATGTTTGCCGCAGTGACGGTTGATATTGAGCGTGCGGCGCTGGGTGAGCTTGGCGTGGATATGGGCGACGAGGTACTGGTCGAGGCATTGGCCGCGGCGGTGCTCGCTCGCATTGACGCCTGGGCGGTTGCCGCCAACACACCACAGGGCGCTGCCGGCCCGCTGGCCCCGGTGCTGGGCGAGTATTTCGATATGGTGCCGCTGCTGGGTCGTCAGGTCGCGGCGGTGTCGCCCAACGGCCTGCCGCTCGCGGTCGGCGTGTTTGCGGGCCTGGACATCTGGGGCCGCGCGACCATTAAGACTGACGCCGGCGAGCAAGAGTTTCCGCCCGAGGCCGTGCGCATTCGCGGGCTGTAGCGCGCGGCGCCCGCACTCAAAGATAACGATGACAACAAGACCCTTCTCGGCTGTGCCGGGGAGGGTCTTGCTTGTCTGGGGAATGGGTTGTCAGCACCCTATTCCTCAAAACTGAAAAAATTTCGTTTTTGAGGAATAGAATTAAGCCAGCTCGGCCTTTAACGAGGTATATTCGTTGCAGTGTCTATTCCTCAAAACTGAATAATTTTCGTTTTTGAGGAATAGGACCGATGCGTTGCCTAGTTCGCCGCTCGCGCTCGACTTAAACCCCGCCTTACCCCAGCCTCTGCATGCGGCGGTAGATTTCGCAGATGCCTTTGATGGTGAGCTGCCCGTCGACCACGTCGAAGGCGTCGGTCGAATCGGCGACGATGCTGGCGAGACCGCCTGTGGCGATAACGGTGGCGTCCTCGCGCCCCAGCTCGCGCTTCATGCGGGCGACCAGGCCCTCGGCCATGGCTGCGGCGCCCGTTACGGCGCCGACTTTGATGCACTCCTCGGTATCGCGGCCGATGGCGTGCTCGGGTGCCTCAAGCGGAACGCTGGCGAGCTTGGCGGCTCGGGCGGCGAGCGCGTCCATCGAAATGCGGATGCCCGGCGCAATCGCTCCGCCAATGTAATAGCCGTCCTCGTCGATGACGTCGATATTGGTTGCGGTGCCAAAGTCCACCACGATCGCCGGGGCGCCGTAGAAGGTCTCGGCAGCGACGGCGTTGGCGATGCGGTCGGCACCAACGGCCTGGGGACGCGCCGCCCGCAGCTTGGTCACGGTCGCCGTCTGCGGCCCAATGACGATGGCATCTGCCGCGATGCGGTTGGCCACGGCGTGCCACTCGCGCGAGAGCTGTGGCACCACGCCGGCAAAGGCGATCGCGTCGACCGCGCCGAGCGAGAGGTCGTACATCTTAAAGAAACCCATCAGGCGCACGTGGATCTCGTCGGCGGTGTAGGAGCGGTCGGTGGGCATGCGCCACGACTGCACCAGCTCGTCTCCGTCAAACAAGCCCATGGCCGTCTGTGTGTTTCCCATATCGATAGCGAGCAGCATGTCTACTCCCGGTGTTGGCATAAAAGGACGCGCACCATTGTATACGCGCCGCCGGCGGCGCTCGGCTGCGATTCGTTCACGGTGATAGGGGCTGAGGGGTTTAAATATGAAGGAATTATGCTCTACGAGATTTTCCTTGCCGTTTACCGAACTCCCGCGTAATATTCTTTCTTGCGCACATGAGGCGCCCAGACATTGCGGGGTGGAGCAGTCTGGTAGCTCGCCGGGCTCATAACCCGGAGGTCGTAGGTTCAAATCCTGCCCCCGCGACCAAGAACTTGCAGCTCGTCGGCCTAGCCGGCGAGCTTTTTTGTTATTCCGGGACCGTGTTTTCGGCACGGTTTTCAACCTCTCAAACAAAATCTCGATCTGTAACGCGTAGACCCGATTTGGACGGCTAGATGTTACAGATCGAGATTTTCCGGCAGCCGGCCCCCGTTTGTCTAAATCTGTAACACGAGGGACGGATTTTGCCGAGTTGTTGTTACAGATTGAGATTTTCTAGCAGGCGGGTTTGGTTTGTCTCGATCTGTAACAGTTGCTCGGCAAAATAGGGTCTTACCGTTACAGATTGAGACAAACCCGCGGCCAGGCCCACCCCATCCACCAGCCCTTACCCGCTATCCGCCGATTTCCGTTGCGCCCTCGTGCCCCCATGCCATATCCTCGTTGTAACTACGCGGCATCATCGCCGCCGCGCCTACAAGAGAGGAATGTCCATGACCACACCTGCGTCCAAGCTGCTTCAACCCATTACGGTTGGCCCCCTTGAGCTCAAAAACCGCATTATGTTCCCGCCGCTTACCACCGGCTACGAGGAGCGCGACGGTTCCATTGGCGAGCGCAGCCTGGCTTTTTACGAGCGCCTGGCCCGTGGCGGCGTGAGCTACATCGTCATCGGCGACGTCGCTCCCGTTATGACCGCGAGCCCCACGCCCAAGCTGGCGACCGACGCCCAGATCCCCACGTTTAAGGCGCTGGCCGACACCGTTCACAAACACGGCGCCAAGGTCGCGCTGCAGCTGTTCCACCCCGAGTACGACGTGCCCGGCGTCGGCCGCATGGTCATGGGTTCCATGGCTGCCGCCAAGGCCGCGCAGGAGGCCAAGGCCGCCGGCGACGAGGAGACCTTCGCCGCCAAGATGGCCGAGTCCAACGAGATCCGCAAGCAGGCCTACGCCAAACTGCACCACGACATGCAGCACTTTGTGAACGAGGCCACCGTGGAGCAACTCACCCAGATCAAGGAGGCCATCGCCGCCTCGGCCGCCCGCGCGCAGCAGGCCGGAATCGACGCCATCGAGGTCCACGGCGACCGTCTGGTGGGCTCGCTGTGCTCGGCCATCCTCAACCAGCGCACCGACGAGTACGGTGGCTCGTTCGAGAACCGCGTCCGTTATGCGCTCGAGGTCGTCGCCGCCATTAAGGAAGCCGCGCCGCAGCTGATGGTGGAGTACAAGCTCCCCGTAATCATGGAGAACCCCGACGGCACGCCGCGCGGCAAGGGCGGCCTGCAGCCCGACGAGGCCTGCGAGTTTGCCAAGCTGCTCGAGGGCGCGGGCATCGACATGATCCAGGTCGCGCAGGCAAACCACACCGGCAACATGGGCGACACCATTCCGCCCATGGGTGCCATGCCCTACAACTGGACGCTGCCCGTGGCCGAGCACGTTAAGGCCCTGGTCTCCGTGCCGGTGGCAACCGTCGGCCGCGTGGTTTCGGTCGAGGCCGGCGAGAAGATTCTGGAAGACGGCGCCGCCGACATCATCGCCTACGGCCGCTCGCTCATGTGCGACCCCGACATTGCGCTCAAGGCCGCCACGGGTGAGCCCATCCGCGAGTGCCTCAACTGCAACAAGGGATGCGTCGACGCGATCCAAAACCGCAAGTACATCTCGTGCGTGCTCAATGCCGAGAACGGTGACGAGGCGACCATCGCCATCAAACCGGGCGAGGGCGACAAGAAGATTGTCGTGGTGGGCGGCGGTATTGCCGGCCTGGAGGCCGCGCGCGTGGCGGCCAAGCGCGGCTACGACGTGACCGTCTACGAGGCGAGCGATCATCTGGGCGGCCAGATTGTGCTGGCGGCCGCGCCTCCGCGCAAGGACGAGATCATGCGCTCGGTCGAGTACTACGAGAAGATTCTGCCTGGCCTGGGCGTGAAGGTTGAGCTCAACCATACCGCTAGCCCCGCGGACCTCAACGCCGCCGATGCCGCGATTGTGGCAGTGGGCGCGCACGACGTGGTCATTCCCGTATCCGGCGCCGATTCGGACAAGGTCGTCTCGAGCTGGGACGTGCTGGCCGGCAAGGTGGAGCTCAGCGGGCGCGTCGCTGTCATTGGCGGTGGCCTGGTGGGCACCGAGACTGCCGAGTACCTGCTGCAGCACGGCTGCGAGGTGGCGATCGTGGAGATGCTCGACAAGATTGCCGCGGGCGAGTCCGAGACCATTCTGCCGCTGATCATGAGCGACTTTGCCGAGCACAACGTTGAGCAGCACGTGAAGACCCGCCTGACCGCCATTACCGACGAGGGCGTGGAGGCCGTCCGCACCACCGAGGACGGCGCCGAGGAGCCGGTGAAGATCGCCTGCGATTACGTGGTGATGGCCGTGGGCTCCAAGGCCAACGCGTTTGACCTGGACGGCGTAACGGTGCCCGTGACCTGCGTGGGCGATTGCTCGGGCGAGCGCACCGCCGACATTGCGAGCGCCATTCGCACGGCGTATCACGCGGCCAACGAGCTCTAAGCAAGAAAGCTATCGCGTATTGAGTGGGCGGGGAGTGCCGTATCGGTGCTCCCCGCCTTTTTGCCAATAGAGTGTCCCTGATCAGCGGGTTCAGAAAATCCGAATCTTGAGCACCCGAAAATCCGAATCCTTAGAACATGAAAATCCGAATTATATGAACACGAAAATCCGAATCGCAACCACCCGAAAATCCGAATTTGCTACAGTGGAATAGAAGAATCAGAAAGCAGGACCTGGAAATCTGCGGGGGCGGCTCATGGCAGGCGAGAGGCTACATCGGGACGGATACATCCCACGTATCGTGGATGCGCAAATCGAGCGCTACCTTCGCGTCTTTGGCGCGGTCGAGATTGCAGGCACCAAGTGGTGCGGCAAGACGTGGGCCGCGCTTGAGCACGGGGCGTCCGCCTCGTATGTCGACGAGAATCTCGACCTCGCGCGTGCCGACCCGGCGATGATGTTGCTGGGAGACCGTCCGCATATTATCGACGAGTGGCAGCGCGTTCCCCAGATTTGGGACTACGTTAGACACGAGGTTGACCGCACCCGGGGCACGCGCGGCGCCTATATCCTCACGGGTTCCGCCACGCCTGCGTTTGGCTCAAAGGCGGAGGCGCCCGCGCATAGTGGAGCCGGCCGCATCGGCCGCGTCCGCATGCACCCCATGACGTTTGCCGAGACAGGTGAGTCCAACGGCAAGGTGAGCCTGGCGGGCTTGTTTGAGCATCGTTTTGAGCCCTGCCGGTGCGATGGCGATACGCCGGGGCTTGTCGAAGCCGCCTGCCGCGGCGGCTGGCCCGAGGCGATCGATATGGTTTCGGCTGACGCCCAGCTCATCGCCCGCGAATATCTCAACACCACGTTTTCGAGCAGCTTCCCGGCGGTCGGTCTCGACCCCGATATTGCTCGTCGAGTCTCCGCATCGATCGCGCGCAATCTGGGACAGGCAACCACGTATAAAACGATTCTTATGGATATGTTCGGTGCCGAGGAGGAACCCACAGCGTTTGCCGACGAGACCAAGGTGCGTAGGTACCTGGATGCCCTCAAAGGCATGTTCATTCTCGAGGAGGTCCCCGGTTGGGTTCCCGCCGCGCGCGACAAACGACGCTTTACCGTCAAGCCCAAGCGCTATCTGGCAGATCCGAGCCTTGCCTGCGCCTTGCTAGGCATGTCCTTGCAGGCGCTGCTTGCCGACTGGCAGACATTTGGTCTGGTGTTTGAGAATTTGGTCATACGCGACCTTTCGGTCTACGCACGTTCGCTCGACCTGCTGGATAGCACGCCCGTGCGCTATTATCGCGACGATTCGGGCCTTGAGTGCGATGCTATCGTGCAGCTAGCCGACGGACGGTGGGCCGCCTTTGAGATTAAGGTGAGTGAAGATAAAGCGAGCGCCGGCGTCGAGAGTCTCAAGCGCGTTCGCAAGAAGGTCTGTGGAAATCCTCGTTCACGCACGCGCGAACCGGAGTTTATGGCCGTGATTGTGGGGGTGGGTGAGTACGCTCGCGAGGTCGAGGACGGTATCTACGTGATACCCGTGCGCGCGTTGGGGTGTTAAGGGACGGCACGCCGTATGCCCGCTGCCAGGTGCTACGGATTGGTGCAGGGGGGTCAGGTTTGTTTGCACCATGTTGGTGCGAAGTAACCTGACCCCCTTGCACCAAGGATTTGACTTTTAAGACATCATTAAGGCTTGCGCTGTGGAGCAAACCGCAGGTCAATGCTATTCTTTTACCTTATCGTATGGTGTTGTATTCTGCCTGAATTCTCTACCTGCGAACAACGGATAAACGCGACCGAGCGGAAAGGATGGCACGCCCGCTAGCAGGGCAAACGTAAACGATGAGTGGCATGGACTGACATAGCGAGCTCCAGCAGCACAAGACGGCGGCCGAGTACCGCCAAGCTGCCGACGAGCACGTGCGGACCCTCAAGGATTTCTGGAAGGATTTCCTGGTGAGCGGTCTGTTTGTGCTGGCCTCCATCGTTGCCATCTTTGCATGCCTGGCCTGGTTTGCCGCGAATAACCGAGTGAGTGCCACGGGGAGCACGATCGCGGCGAAGGGCCCGCGGTTTGTGCTCTCGGGAACGCAGGGCGGCACGGCGGGTAAGTACGACACTCAGGACAACTACGCGTCGGACAGTACAAGCCTTGCCGTGAACAATCTTTTCAACCTCAATAACATGAGCACCGATGGCGGTCTCTCTCCGGGGTCGGCCGGCCAGCTCCAGCTCAACGTCAGGCCGCTCTGCAATGACCTGCACGATATCACGGTGGAGATGACCTGGGAAATTTCTGTTCAGACGAGCGTTGCGGGCACGGGCGGCACTGCTGCGGATGCATCGAAAAACGAAGAGATCATCAACTCGCTTAAAGATTTGGTGCGCGGTCATATCCTGGTTTTTCAGGGCAAAGATGCCTCTGGCTTTTACTCGAATCCGCTGGTCCCCACGACCACCACGGTGACCCAGGACGGGGCCAGCGTCACCGTCATTACGCAGAGCTTTACCATCCCAAAGTCGAGCTTTTACGCTGCGGACTCAAATAGCACGACCGAAACCGTCACCAAAACCCTCTACTGGATTTGGCCGGAACAGTTCAAGAGCTATGTTCGCACGGGCAACGCCGGCTACGGTGGCAACCTTTTCGCTAACACAGGCGACGAGGGGGGATACACAACCCTCGTCGGCGACATCAACAATAACCACGCGCGCTATTTCCGCGCCGATAGCACGAGCGTGCCAGGTCAGGCGCCTAGCGCGGTTCCGCCTGTCGGAGCCGGCATGTCCTCTGCGGATGTGGAAACCTGCGCCAGCTACTACAACAACGCCGACGAGATTATCGGCAAGAACGTCAAGTACATTCGCGTGCGCTTCACCGCCAAGGAGACGGATAAATAAATGGACGAGCAGCTTAATGCCCGCGAGCAGGGCGATATCAAACACAACGAAGGAGCGGCAAACCCCGGCGGCAACGGGTTCGGCTCGCACGGCGAAGCGCGTCCGGCTGGCCGCATCGAGCGCATCAAGGCTTGGGTGAGCGGCCACCGTCGCGAATCCCTTGCCATCGTGGGACTGGTGGCCGTGCTTCTTGTGTTGCTGGGATTGACGCTCGGATGGTTTGTCGATGCCAATCGCGGCTCCACCGTCGGCAAGATCAAGGAGCCGGCAGAGCTCAAGGTGCTGGGCCCCAACGCTACGGCAGCCGAGCAGATCGACCTGAGCTACAACCCCGAATACGGCGATACCAAGACTGGCAACACGGTGACGCTCAAGCGCCCGTTTTGCGTGCAGACGGGCGGCGACGGGTTTGAGCTGCAGCTTGCGAATACGACCAACATTACGGGTCTCACTATCGAGCTGTATAAAGCCGAGAACACGTCTGCGCTCCAGACGCCCGACGTGAGCGGTACCGCAGACGGCAAATCTTATAGCTGGAAAGCAACCGGAGAGAACCTGCTGACGAGCTTCGAATATATCAACAAGGAGAACGACGGTCTGGCAGCCGTGCCGGGCGAGGGCGCAAGCGACCCTACATTCAAGGACTATCAAAACGTCCAGCGCAACGCGCGCCCGCTCTACCGATACAAGAAATTCGGCAAAGGCGACCTCAACGCTAAGACACTCGACAACTCGACTGGCAATGACACGCTTAACTTTATCATCAAGCTTTCGTGGGACGAGAGCGCCAAAGAGACCGACGTGATTTACCTGATCGCGCGCAACACGAGCGGCAAGTAGGAGAGGGGGCGCACATGGAGAAGCAAGAGAAACAGCAGGATGCCGAGCGCGAGCAGCTGGCAAAAAGCAAGAGCCTAGTCAAGAACAAGCTGGTTGTGGCGGCAATCGCACTTATTTGCGCCGTGGCGCTCGTGACGGGTGGCTACTTTACCTATTCCGCCTACACCGCCAACGGATTTCTAAAGTCCGTCGCCGCAACGGGCACTGCGCAGAGCCTATTTGCAAGCGATTTGCTCACGGGCTATATGAGTGCGCCTAGCCCCGACGAGCTCGCCCGTGCCCAGCGCTCCGTTACGGTGTATCCCAACAACGGGCAGTGCAACTTTACCTTTAGCATCTACAACTACTTGCTGGGCAACAGCAACTTCTGCAACGACAAAAATGTGACATACACCTTGACGGTCGAGGGGCACGGGCTCGATGGCGCCACGTGGAGCTATGCGCCCCAGCCCGGTAGCAGCGTCACGCTTCCGGAGAATCAACCTACCAAGAACGACTACACCGTGACCTTCCCCGAGGCTAAGTTGGGACAAGCATACTTTGTGATTAAGGCCACGGTCGTATCGGAGAAGAGCCCCGGCACCGAGCTAGCCTGTCTGGCGGCGAAAGTCGTGCCGTCAAAGAGGGCCGAGGTCAAGACCGCTGCGGTTGAGGGCGCGCTGGTCGATGAGGCTGGCAAGTTTGCTGATTACGCTGCATACAACTACCGCGTGACGGTTACGGGCGCACTGGCAAACGTCACGCTCACGTGGGGGGAGAACGTGGAGATCGACCCGTTCTTTGAGACCAACCATAGCGCGACGGTGGATGCTGCAGCTCGCAAGGCTACGTTCACCATGGAGCCGGGTTCGATGGTCGTCAACTTTTACCGAGCGGACGGCAAAACGCCCGGCGGCTGGGGCGACCTGGACATTAGCGTGAGCGGAACTACTCTGACGGGCGCGACGGAGACTCGATAACTCTGGAAGCGGAGTTTTAGGATAAGAGGTACGGAATCGATGAGAACGGCAAAGCGCATATTCGCAGAGTTCATGACGGTGGTCATGGTGCTCCAAGCATGCTCGCCCACGGTGGCTGCTGTGGCGGCAGGCTGGCAGAACATCTCGAACGAGATTGCTGCCGCATCTGCGAAGGCGTTGGATACTGCCGAGAGCGGCGAGACCAACGGCGATGTCACGATCGGGTCTGGGTCGAGTGATGCCGGCGCCGACAGCGACAGTGCTGGGGATGACGCGGTGAAGGATGACGCTGCAGCAGGCGATACCACCGATAGCGCCACTGGTTCCGATTCCACGGGCGACCAGACGGAAGGCGACGATGCCGCTGACGATGCCGCCGCTGACGACGCCGAGCAAGATGCCGATGATGCGACTTCGGAGGACGCTGATGCCCAGGCGGGTGCGACGATCACGGATTTGAATAAGCTCGTCGAGCTGCTCGAGAAGAACGGCGCGGAAAGCATCGTGCGCAAAGACGACGAGAGCGGAATCCGAAGCCTCGATGTCAAGTCGTCGGAGGCGTTCGCCGTCCTGTCTAACGCCGACGCTTCGCTTTACTATGATGCGCAGATCAAGGTTATCATCACGGGCGATGCGAAGCTCACCGAGTCGGCTAATAACGGCATGTCTTTCCAGGGTCTTGGCAGTGATGAATGTCCGTTTGAAGGCAGGATCTATAGGTCGTTGAATGGCGTTGATAGCCCTGTTGAGCTTACGTCTAACCGGACGGTTTTCAATAACTTCAAACTGACTGACCAAAACAATACGGTCAAGATAAAGTGGATAGGCGCAACTACCTATAGCGCGCCGATGGTCGCTACGAAGGTCAGCGGTGGGGGCAAGACGCTCAACGCTGTGGTCAACATCGCAGATCCCGTAGGTACCGGCGGGACGGATACGACTTCCGCTCTGACGGCGCCCCTTTTGGGTGAGGCGATGGGTGACCTTACTACAGAGGTCACCTATGGCCCTGCCGGTTCTCTCGAGAAGCTCAACGTAAATGCAGCGGGAAACATCGGTCTTTTAGCGAATACAGTCAAGAGCGGAACCTTTACGGTGGGGTCTGTTAAGTTTCCCGCTAGCCTTGCCGCGGGCGGTGTCGTCGAGACGAGCTCCGGTAATGCCGGTCTGCTCGTAGGCACGGTCGAGGATGGCGCGACTTTGAACGTCGGCACCCTTAATGTTCCCGCTGCTACCGTTCAGTCTGCAAGCGGTTCCGCCGGTGGTGTCGCAGGTCTCGTCGGTTCGAACACAGGCGCCACAGTCAACGTCACGGAGGCTCTCGACCTGCACATGCTCACCGTCAAGGGCACCACCGCCAGTGGCGGCTTCATCGGTAAGGCGACCAGGCTCGCGCTGGGCGCGGACAACAAGAAGTTCACCTGTCCCGCCAACGTCGGCGATGCGAACAGCAAAAGTTCCGGCGGCTTCATCGGCGACGTTAGTTTTGCCGGCCCGGTCGAGTTTGCCAACAACGACCAAATCGATACGGGCGAGGGCGTGAATCTTGGCCAAAGTGGGGACACGGGCGCGGGCGGCGTGTTCGGTCTCCTGGACACAACGAACGGCGATGTCGCAATATCAGGTGGCTCGTATACTAGCAAACTGGTGACGGGCTCCAGCTCCATCTATGGCGGTCTGGTCGGTAGAGTTCAGGATGTGACCAACACAGAGAAGTCGAACAACACCCTTCATATAAAGACGGGTGCCGCGGGCAACCGCTGTTCGGTTGATACTACATGCAGCGTCGCGCCGCGACTGGCAGGAGGCCTGGTCGGCTGGGTGGCAAAGAGCAACAATACTGGAGGCGTTGTAATCGTTGACGGCGCGGACGTCACGTGCCATTCTCCAAAAGCCAATGGAAAGAACTGCGGGTTTGGCGGTGTTGTTGGCGCCTTGGATAGCGGCTATAGCGTGGGCGGGCGTTCGCGTTTTGGAATTCTGGACTGCGGGGACGTTCGCGTTGAAACTGATAAAAACGAATCAATCGCATGTGGTGCCGGAATTGTGGGTTCGGCATGGAACGGCGTCTTGCGCTTGCGTGGGACTACCGATTTATCCGATTGCAAGCTCGAGGCCAACGGTAATACCAGCCAAATTCTTAGATCCTTGGATGGATGCGCCCCATTGGTGTTTGCTCTAGGTTCAGGCTCGGATGCTGAGGCAACGAACGATAATTATTGGCTTTACAAACGTCCTGCTGCGGCGAGGATCGATGACCTGACCTATAACCAGGTTATCCGCCTGACCGGAGAGGAGGGCAAGCTCAGCAAGGATCTTATTAAACTTGATGAAAGCACCTTTTATCAGCCGTTGTGCAATCTGAGTGGTGCTCCAGATGCTGGCAGCAGTGCTGGCTACTCTTGGGGTTATCAGCTACGGTCCCAAAATGGTGACGGGAAGTCGGGTACATACCTCATTAATGATGCGGATACATTCGCATGCATTGCCATGACGGTCCAAACGAACGGCTACTTTGGCGGTGTATTCGGCATCGGCACGGCTAATATTACGAGCTGGTATGGTAATAGTGGGAATGCTATCTCAATTACTTCCGACATTGACCTGCGAGGTACAGGCCTTGAAGGTCTTGCATGTGATGGGTCCGGGCAAGTTAATGCCTTCGTAGGGGCTGTCGAGGGCAACCATCATACCGTTACCTTGGCGATTGGCGAACCTTACGGTACGCGCAACGGCAATGCGCTTGGCGCAAACGATTCGACTGAAGGCAACGGCAAGATTTACCGGCACAGCCGTCTGGGCCTCTTTGCCGCTATCGGCGGTGGCGCGACGGTGAATAACCTCACCGTCGATGGCGTTATGAAGTTCGATAACGGCTTAGGCGTCGACGCTGGCTCGCTTGCGGCAACTATCACTGGCAAGACAACGCTCAGCGGCGTTACGTGCAAGCCGAAAATCACCTGCGATGATACGTTCGGCAACGATGTCAACATTGGCGGCATTGCTGGTAGCGTGAGGGGTGGTGGAACCGTTACTTTCGGCAGCAGCAACATAAGTGGCAGCACGAAGGCGCAAGCGACCGTCAAAACGGGCGCTACCCTCAACGGCAACACGCGCATTGGCGGCGCTATCGGTTATGTGGCGGACGTTGTCGCTATCGTCAACGTGACGAGTCTCGAGGTCGGTGACGCGACCGCGAGCGAAAATGCGATTACCGCGGGCGACAGCGCGAGCAATAAGAAATCCCAGATTGGCGGCCTTATCGGCTGCATCACTCAGGGCACCGCGGCGAATACGACCAACGTCAACATCACAGGACTTACGTTCAATTCGTTCAGCATGACCGTTGGCAAGAACGGTGACGCGAAGAACGGCGCTGGCGGTCTTTTGGGCTACAGCTGGGGCAATACGGTTGTCACCATCGGGGATAGCGCAAACACCAGCGACAGCACGTATGCTCTCAAGACGAACAACGCTTCCATAACAGCAAACAGCTCAGGTGAACTCGGCGGGCTCGTATATGCAGCCAGCGGTCACTGGGTTATCAACAACTATGCCATCGATCTTTCTGGTGCAACCATCAATGCCGAGAGCGCTACAACGCTTGGTCTGCTCATCGGTCGAGGCGGTAGGACGGAGAATTCCACAACATATGGAGTGGAAACTTATAGCGGCTTGTATCTGGAGAACAAGGCGGGTTGGGACACTGCATATAAGGTCAATGGTGTTGCTGCGGGCAATGGCGTGAAAATCAACAACACGGCAATCAAAAGCAACGACAATGCTACTTCGTTTGATGAATGGGTCGGCAACAGCACGAGGCCTGCCTATGGAAATAAAGACGCCAGCAAACTCATGGACGGCGAATGGAATGTCGTCGTTTCGCTTCATACCAAAGACGGCGTTAATGACGGCAAGCTCGACATGAGCGGAGAGCCGGGAAACGACAACAGCTATCGCAACCGTTCCGATTTCGGCAAGAACCACAACACGAATGCCTGGACGAGGTATTACTACAACCTCGACAAAGCCTATGCGGCACTTGGGCAAGGCAGCTCCAAAATTAGCAAAATCGATACGGCGGAAAAGCTGCTCTTATGGTCTGCTTATCGCTATGCTCCAGCCGCAATTCGCTCGATGATTGTGCCGCAAGCGTTCAACGACGCCGTGGCCATCGGCGGCGAAAGCGGCAGAAGCGTCGAAATTGATTTGACGGGCTATAGTTACTATCCCACCCAGCCGAACGGAAAGGTGACGGTTGGTAATGCGACCATCACCTTCCATTACTCCGACATCAAGGCCGAGCAGAAAAGCAACAAGCTGAACTCTGCTGCTACCCAGCACGAGAACATGCACTGCGGTCTTTTCCGAACGGTGGCAAATGGCGATCTTACGGTGAATGCCGTCACTTTGGGTGGCACTGTTGGGCCCGTTGTCAATGACGGGAGAAGCAAGAATGATATTGCCGCCGCGGGTGGAAGCTCTTCGGGCGCGCTGGTGTGTCGCTACGTGTATGGGTCTAACAATGGCACGACCACCACTATTAGAAAAATCTCGATTGATGGCCTTACGCTCAACAATTTGACCGTCGATGGCGCTAGTGAGGCCACGGGCGCTGATGCTTATATGCCTCTGCTTATAAACGAGATGCAGACGTACGTGAACCTGAGCGCGAAGAACATCACGGCTACGGGATACGGCCGCAACACCAAGGTGGCAACCTCACTTTTTGGAAGACTGGGCGTGGGTTCGAGTGCCGACCAGGTTACGGCGACGTTTGGTACCATCAACGTGCCGAGTGCTACGAACAACGCCATCTTTACCCGTGCAAGCTTGCTTGAGAGCTTTGGCTACGGCGAGGGGAAGACCGGCTCGGCGGTGTATACCTTTATAAAGGATGACCAGACAAACGATAAGGTCACATTCGGCAGCGAGATCGACTCGAAGGGCGAATACTCTGGTAAGCAACTCTGGTACTACAACGAGAGCACCTATGGGACCCGCGCTGGCCTCGTCACCGTTGACAACAAAGAGGCAAATGCGGATACTCCGCAATTCGGTGGTTATCTCCCGTATGTGAAAAAGGGCAATGTCAACGAAAACAAAGTCCAATACCATGAAATCAAAGTTAACCAGCGCGTGCCCAAGCTTACGACAGGCTGCGGCACCTATGGTGATCCCTATACCATAACCAAGGCAACGGAGCTCAACACGGTTGCTGAGTACATCAATACTCAGAATCCAAGCGACGGCTGGGAAGTTACGATTGCGGCCGATCAGGAAACGCTATGCCAGCGCCGCTCGTCCAGCAAGGATGCTAGTAATGAAGTGACGTACGTCTACAAGCAGGCGAGCAAAACATGGGTGAGAATGATCGGGAACGACATCGACCCCAATGACACGCTTGACGATACGACGATGCACAGCTATCTCCAGAGTGCCTACTACAGCATCGAGCCGGAGAACGACAAGGGGGAAAGCACTGACACGCTTGAGCTGGACGCTGCCGTTTTTCAGGGCTTGGGTAATAAAGATTACCCGTTCCGTGGCGTTATCGTTGGTAATCTGAGGGGCTCGTCGCAGGCAGCTACGCAGGCGACTATCAAGATCCACAACTCCAAGGACACAGGTGCGCTTTCTGGGTTGATCCCGTATAGCTACGGTAGCGTTGTGAGTAATCTGAACATTGAATACTCGGGCAAGGCGGCCTCTATTGCACATAAGAATAAAGACGCCTCTGGCGTGCCGGGCGCGTTTTTTGGCGGCGTGATCGGTTGCATCATGGGCGGTGACAATATCATCGATGGCGTGTCGGTGAAAGCGTCTGGCGGCTTTAGCGTTGCTGGGGCAGCAGGCGATAATGGCGGCGCGCACCTTGTGCCCGTTGGCGGCTACGTTGGTGCTGTTGCGGGTGGCGGCGTCATCTTCCGCAACTCTTCCCGCGGCGACGGTGCCCTTAACGACTGGCATAGCGCTGGCGCTTCTCTCTACGACAACCCATATGTTGGCCGCGTGATCGACGGCTATGCGTTCAGCGAGCTTACCGATGATAAGAGTCTCGACAACACTGATCGTAACTACAAGGTGAACAATCTGGATACTTCGAAGACGGGGTGCATCAAGACGGATGCGACGCAGGGCCGCTATAGGGGAGACGACGCCAATAGCTCTGCGATAACCACAACCGTCAATGACTCGCAGGGACTGCTCGTACTCTCGGCCATCATCAGCAGCGGTGCGGCCGGCGGTTCGGCGAATACGAATACCACGAACGATGCGTATGGAACGTATGCGGGCTCGCGTGCCTACATGGGCGGCAACAACGCAAAGGGAGTGTACCAATTCGGCAACAAGCAATACGGCAAAGTTCGCAACGCGAGCTATACACATGTTGGAAGGCCGGCGAGTGCCGCTGAAGACTTTGCTAATGCGATAAGCGATGACATGAAAAGCCCCGGTATCCAGTTAGAGGGTAACGCGCTTGGCTACGCAGGCGATGGCTCGGGCGTTAACTCCCCCTACCTAGTAAAGAAATACGCAACGTGGCAGACGGGTAACATCTGCGCCGCGCAGGTCTCGGGAATGGATTTGCAGTTCAAAGCGGGTGAAACCTACGACATGACTACTTATGGCACGGGTTACACGGGTCTTTCGGGCCGCTACTACTCAAACGCATGCGCATCCGGTAAGGGCGCCGACCGCGATCGCATCGTGCCGCTTGTTGCGTGCATCAACGGTAACGGTGCAACAATTAAGGTCGGTAGCAAAGAGGCCAGCAAGGTATATGGGGTCACGGAGTACGCCGATGATAATTACAAACTCACCGGAGTGGGCGCTCTCTTTGGTACCGTAACGTATACCTCGACCAACGTGTTGGATAGCATCGGCACTCCGGCAACGGACGGCGCTGCTGCTACGGGCAACGGCGGCTATACCGTCCAGAACCTAAAGTTCGATGACTGCAATATTTCTCTTACGTATATCAATGCAGCCGGCGCCTCCAGTGGTGCGGGTAATGAGCAGGTTGGCGTCGGTCTGCTTGCGGGTACTACGGCGAACGCGAGCTCGCTGGCAGATTACGGCAAATATGCAGGAATTACCACGAATAGCTGCAGGGTGAATGGCCCCAATAACGTTGGCGGATTGCTCGGCGCATCCGGCTATGGTAGCCGCAGGACTGATAAAGATACAACTTTGCTGGTGAATCGTAACGACACCTCAAATTCGAACACGCGCTATTCTCCGGTCAAGCTTTACGATTGCTCTTATAGCAACATGGACATTTCTGGCGTGCAAAACGTCGGCGGCTTCGTCGGCAAGCTGAACCAAAATTCCGCTGGTGGCGTTTGGGCAAAAACGAATATGTCTATTGCCGAGAGTTCCACAATTATGTCAACTGCTGCCAGCGCAAGGACCGGCGGTATCGTGGGTCTTGCCGGAGGTGGTTTCCTGGTGAACACCGATGACGCTGGAACGCCTTCGCAGGGTGCCGGAAAGGCGGAGATCAGCAATGTCACGCTTCAGCCGGCAGCATCGAGCGCGACCGAGGGGACCGGCGGCCTTATCGGAAGGTCCGAAAATGGAATCGTGTCTGTCTACAATCTGTGCATCCATGGCGACGTGCAGAATAAAACGGTATTTGGTGTTAGAGGATCGAATAATCTTAAGTACGTTGCTGGTGCAGTCGGCGAAGCAGCTTCGGGCGGTGCATTTAAGTTCGATAGCTGTGTAATAAAAGACATCTATCTTGGTGCTCGTGAGTGCTCTGCCGGTTTAATCGGTGATCTGAAAGGTGGGTGTGCCCTCGAGGTCAAGAATTCAACTATCACTGGACTGGTCGTCGATGGTTCGTATTCTGGTGGTGTTGTTGGCTCGATCGGTAACACGGCGAACTCTGTCACGCTTTTGAACTCGACCATTGGCGAGAATAACTTTACCGGTAGCAAGAACGCTGCATGGAACTCATCGCTGGGAAGTTGTTCTGGTGGCGTGTCTGGCGATGGCCGTGGCTCATTTAGGCTCGTAAATGTGCTCATGGATCGCAATATCTTTGGGGCGCAAACTAGCCAGGGCTATTTGTTCGGAAATAGTTCATCCGCTGATCTCGTCAACGTTTTTGTCGCAGGAATTGCCATTAGACCAAACAGTGCGAGTGAATCGCTCAAGCTGATGCGCAATTCTTCCGGCACCGACGACCTTAAAAAAGTGAACAAAAAGTCATACATCGCATTTGCTGCCTATGAAGACAAGCTTTCCGATGCCAAGGGCGCGACACTGTATGGCAACGATGCTGCGAACGGCAATGTGACGGTGGCCGTTTCGCCCTACGTCACGACGAGTCCGACGAGTGGCCTTGTTGTGCGCGCCTCCGATGCTGACACGGCCGGCCGTTATCTGTTCGGCGACGGCATGAACGTTGGCCTTGCCACGGCCATCCAGAATCCGTCGAGCCCCGGCGTTGCCAACCGTTATACCTACACCAACATCGGCGGCATCAATGACGATGGCGCCTATCAAAATACGTCGAGCTATAACGCCAAATCCGTGGCGAGCATGTTCAATGCGAATAACGATGCAAGCGACAGCAAGGTTGCAACGGATTTTCCCGTTTTGGTGATCTCGGGTACCGATAATACGACGGCCAAGAGCTATCTAAACATCATCACGAACGGCGGCTTCTCTGACGCTTGCAGATTGAATAACGAGAATGGCACCAATCCGCACGTGACGGCCAAAGCAGATGTTTTCCAACTCAAGGATGGTGTGTTCGTTAAGGACGATGACGCGTCGAACAATCCCACGCTTCGCGTAGTGAACAACGGCAAGAACAATATGTCGTTTAGCCCAAGCTCCGATTGGGACAACGGCAAGGGCCGCTTTACGCTCCTGACCGTTACCTTTACCGAGGCGGGTCAGAGCTACAACGTTCAGGTGCCGATCGTCGTTAAGCGCAAGCTCGAGATTGATTTCGCTGCAACGTATGATTACGGCACCAAATTTAAAGAAAAAGACTACGCTAACCTTGGAAAAGATGCACACGTGCTTACGAGCTTTGGCGAGCCGATGACGGGTCTGCTTACCTGGACATACAATTCTGCCAATGGGAAGGAAGTCGACTTTGGCTGGGACAGCTATATGGCTGCTGGCGGCTCGATGAAGGGGCTCGGTAAGAGCATCCTCTTCAATGGTGCCGACGGAAGGTTGCCCCAGGGCACCCAGCTTACGCTCATCGATGCGAACGTTGACGGCCGGGCCGGTGGCAGAGAGTATCACTATACGGTGGGCGAAGGCGGAGCAACGAGCGTTTCCCTGAGCGGAAACGACGGCTTTAAGGATTCTGCGGGCAATCCATATCAGGAGCGATGGCTGAGCGAGATTTTGGATGTGTCGGCCACACAGGATGGCGCCGGCACATGGACCGTGTGTGATAACGAGGCAGAGGCGACCGCTAAAGCGAAACTCGATGGCAAGTGGACGCTGTTTAAGGTTGCGGGTGCTGACGTTCCCAGCAACAGCCGCTATACGCTAAAGGTACCTAAGGAGAAGGATACCGGCAGAGAGAAGCGTGCATCGGAGAGCGTCTACCTAGTTGTCAACGTGCCCAAGTCGGGCGACGGCGTGACGCAAGCTAGTATCAACGGTTTTACGGCTTCGTCTATTGACTCGAATTCTTCGGGTGGCCGCATATCTTGGAATCTGCATCACGTCTTGCGCACCGGTGGCGACGATAATCAAAACGGTACGGCATCGACATACAGCATCTTGTCCAATTACGGGCAGGAAGTTAACGACGGGAAGCCGGAGGCGCGCACTCCGGTTTCGAAGTCGACGGACGGCGCCGCCTACGTTCTTTCTCTTGACGTTACCGACACGATTACGTTTAACCCAAGTCAGAGCTATGCTGACTCGGACTCTTTGTTCTATCAGCTCGATACGTCACTGTGCAAGTATGGCGCCAACAATACCCTGACGGGGGTGAGTAGTTTCCCGAGCGGAACCTCGGCGATCGCTAAATTCTATGTTGCCATCGACAATCAGAACTATAAGTGGGATGGCGAAGATTGGGCGAAGTGTGATTCTTCGACGCCTGCGTTCACGCAGACCGTGACGGATACGGGCGATGACTCGCTGAAGCTCAAGCTCGATTGTGACCTTGCCGGAATCCGCAAGCGTGCAGCGGGCGGATCCTTTACCGTGCGTACGGTAGTGGAAGAGATTCGCCTTACGCCGGACGGCTGCAACAAGGTTATCTCCCTGTCCAAGCAGTCTGGCGAGGACGCCTGTACCAAGATGTCCTATACCGCCAAGCTTTCGACGCGTAAGGAAGGCCTTAATACCTCGAGCCTGACGCAGACGAAGCGCGGTAACGTCGGGTACTATCGCATGGACACGGGTGATACGACCATTACGCTTTCTGCGCCAGATAAGTCGCAGCTTGGCATTAACGTGGACGACCTGCGTCCGATCGCGAATGGCGCGATTGGTCTGGGTGCCACGTATGAACTGGGTGGACTCAGCAACGCCGCCGAGGCAATTGCGAACGCAGACTCTGTTGTGTACACGCTCTCGCTTCAGCGCCGCGGAACCGACGGCACGTATGAGAGCGTAACGGATGATATCTCAAACTACGTAACAGTGACGGAGAGTAAGCTTGCCGCGGTCGCTCCCTCCGGTAGCACGATCACCTTCACTGACTCGAAGGAGAACGGCAAGTTCAAAACGAAGAACGGTAATACGACGTTTAGCCTGCCCTTTACCGTTAAGGTCAACACGCAGGTTGAACAGCGTGAGCAGTTCTACGCGAACTATCGCTTGGTGATGACAGCGAGCCTGGTTAAGGGTGACGTGGCGAGCGCAACGCCTCAATCGCCCGACTATGTGACCTATACGCTCACGAGGGTGAACCTCAACGGCATCGACCACTAGTTCCGAAGCCAACTGGCTTCGCAAAGGGGGCGGCAACCACCCGGTTGCCGCCCCCTTTCTTGTTCTCCTGGCCTGCTGCTGCCCCAGCTTCCCACCTAGCTTTCCAGCTTTCCACCTTAGGTGGTAAGTTAAGTGGAAAGCTGGAAAGCTAGGTGGAAAGCTGGAAAGTAAGTGGAAAGTTGACATGTAGGTGCGGGCTGAAGAGGGGTTAATAATTACACAAACCATACCAGCCAAACAAAAAGATACCAATCTGGTTGGTAAAACACCGTCAATGAGCCGCGAGCTAACTAGCTGCGTAAATAAAACCTAAAGAACTGTTGCAAATTAATGGCAAATGCCCAGATGCCGCCGTGCGATTTTCAATTAACTGTTACGCGCAAACAGCAAAATGCTACTATCTAACATGCACGTAAGAAAGCAGATTAACGGTTAAGGCTAAGAAGTGGCAGGTATGTCGGAAGCAACAAGGACTCGCACGCATGCGCCCGAGGTTAGGCAGCGCGCCGTCGAGGTCCTCCAAGAGGGGGTCGGTCATCGCGCCCTCGCCGCGGAGCTCGGCATTCCCCAGGCCACGGCTCGTCAGTGGGCCCGCGCATATGCCGTGGGCGGTGCCGACGCCGTTCTCAACGCCGGTTCGCATCATCACACCTATTCGTACGAAGTTAAGCTCGCCGTGGTCAAGGACCGCTTGGAAAACGGCTTAACGGTTCGCGAGGCCATGATCAAGCACAAGATTCCCAGCGAGTCTTCGGTCAAGGCTTGGTGCCGCCAGTATCGCGAGAGCGGTGAGTCCGCGCTGGTTGATAAGCCGCGCGGTCGCAAGCCGCGCGTTAAAAAGGCGGAATAGCGAACGGGATGGTGCGCCCACAGGGGCGCATTTTTCTTGCCGCGCCAACTTTTTGGACCGTCGTGAGCCTACTGGAACATCCTCCAAAGTGGTTAATAAACCGCGCGCAGTGGCCCGTGCGCCCGCCGCCGCGATAGGGGGAGCGTCGCCTCTCTGCTCCAAAGCGGACAGACTCGTTACCCCGTACGCCTAAAACTCCCCAGTTGACCGAAAACCCGCCGCCGCTACTCCTCAACTGAGCTATAACGTTAAACAATTGCAGCGTTTTTGCATGGGGGAGTGATGGTATGACGCTACTGTATTTCCTTACCCTGTTTCCGCTGGTACCGGCGCTGGGCATGCTGCTCGCGCGCGGTGACCGCGCCCGCGATGCGGTAGGGCTTGTAGGCTCTGGCATCATTATGGCGGTGACGGTTGTAGTCGCCGTCATGTTTTTTGGCACGGGCCCGCAGAGCTTCGAGGTTGCCCCCGGCACCTCGCATGTGCTCTCGATCATCAGCTCCGTCATCGACGTGATCCTGTGCGCCGTCATCCTGTACAACGCGCGTAAATATAAGAGCACGCTCACCACGGTGCTCGGCGTGGTGCAGCTGGTGGGTTCGGTTGCCTTCGCTGCCATGACGCTGCCCGCGGCCGAGGTTGTCACCGCCACGCCGCTCTACCTGGATTACATGAGTGTGATCATGGTGCTTGCCGTCGGCATTGTCGGCAGCCTTATCTGCGTGTACGCCCTGGGCTACATGAAGGACTTCCAGGCCCACGACGAGCACGAGGCAGCGCTGCGCGGGCAGGCGGCGCCCGACCGACGCCCGCAGTTCCTGGCGCTTATGTTCCTGTTCCTCTCGGCCATGTTCGTCATCGTGACAAGCGACAACCTTGAGTGGCTGTTCTGTGGCTGGGAAATCACCACCGTGTGCTCGTTCCTCATGATTGGCTACACGCGCACGCCCGAGGCCATAAAAAACGCTTTCACCCAGATCATCCTCAACATGCTGGGCGGCATCGCGTTTTTGGCCGGACTCATGTACCTGCACGTTAACGGCATGCCGCTGACCATCTCGGGCATGATCGAGCTTTCCAGCGCCGGAACCGCGCAATCCGCGCTGCTGGTGATGCCGGTCCTGTTGCTGTCGCTTGCCGCGCTCACCAAGGCCGCACAGATGCCGTTCCACACTTGGCTATTGGGTGCCATGGTTGCCCCCACGCCCACGAGTGCCCTGCTGCACTCGTCAACCATGGTCAAAGCCGGCGTGTTCCTGATGGTCAAGCTCAGCCCGCTCTATGCCATCTATCCCGTGACCGGCTTTATGGTCACGAGCGTGGGTGCCATCACGTTTTTGCTCGCTGCCCTCATGGCCATCTCGCAGAGCAACGCCAAACGCGTCCTCGCGTACTCCACCATTTCCAACTTGGGCCTCATCAGTGCTTGCTTGGGTGTCGGCGCGCCCGAGGCCGTATGGGCCGCCATCTTCCTGATCCTGTTCCACACGGTGGCCAAGTCGCTGCTGTTCCTGTGCGTGGGCACGGCCGAGCATCATATCGGCAGCCGCAATATCGAGGACATGGACGGTATGTTCAGCCGCATGCCGCACCTTACGCGTCTGATGATGCTGGGCATCATGGGCATGTTCGTGGCACCGTTTGGCATGCTCGTGTCCAAGTGGGGCGCCCTGGTGGCGTTCGCGCAGACCGGCAACGTGCTCATGATCATGGTGCTTGCCTTTGGCTCGGCCGCGACGTTCTTCTTCTGGGGCAAGTGGCTTGCCAAGCTTTCGGGCGTCGACCCCACGGCTCAAAACGTTGAGGTCAATGTCCATAAGACCGAATGGATGGCCCTCAACACCATCGCCGCGCTGCTGATTCTTTGCTGCGTGGCGTTCCCGCTCATCTCGAGCGGCCTGGTGTCGCCTTACTTGGCCATGGTGTTTGGCCGCGTGCCGTACGTTATTGGCAAGGACTCCATGTATCTGATGGTGGTTATCGTGGCGTTTATCGCCGTGGTGCTGCTGACTTCATTCCGCGTGAGCAACAAACCGCACGTCAACGTGTACCTTTCGGGTGTGGGGACCGACAAATATCGCCATTTCCGTGGCTCGATGGGACACGAGGTGAAGGCCGAAAAGCGCAATTGGTACTCGGAGGACGCCCTTGGCGAGAAGCGTATTGGCCCCGCGGGTAGCGTCGTGTGTTGCAGCATTATCTTGTTTGCGCTGCTGTGTTGCGCGTGGATTGGGCCCGAGCGGCTTGCCATGAGCGCGCCCTCGGTGCTGCGCGGCAAGTATTTCGAAGGCTCGGGCGTCGTGGGCATTTTTATTGGCACCGTGGCGTTTGCTTTGCTGGCGCCGCTTGTGGGCGGCCTGATCGACGGCCTTGACCGTAAGCTTTCGGCTCGCATGCAGGGCCGCGTGGGTCCGCGTCTGCTGCAGCCCTTCTACGACGTTGCCAAACTGCTGCGCAAGGCCCCTGCCAGCGTAAACACCATGGACGATACCTATATGGCATGTGCGCTCATCTTTACCGTGGTAGGCGGCGGCATCTTTGTGTCGGGTTCCAACACGCTGCTGTGCGCTTTTATGGTGACGCTCGCCGCGATCTTTGTGGTGCTGGCGTCCGCCTCGACGCAAAGCCCGTTTGCGCAGGTCGGCGCCGATCGCGAGCTGCTGCAGGTTATGAGCTACGAGCCCGCCGTTCTGCTGATGAGCGTGGGCCTGTACCTTGCCACCGACAGCTTCGATTCCATTGCCGTGACGGGGCAGTCAGCCCCCATCATCGTGTACAGCGCGCCCATTTTCCTTGCGCTGCTCGCGGTGCTTACCATCAAGCTACGCAAGTCGCCGTTCGACCTTTCGTACTCGCATCACGCGCATCAGGAGATTGTCCAGGGCGTCGCCACCGAGATGAGCGGCAGCACGCTGGCCAAGATGACCCTTATGCACTGGTGCGAGACCGTGCTGTTTTTGATGTGGGTGGGCATGTTCTTTGTCTGGGACAACCCGGTGAGCTGGGCCGTAGCCCTGGTCGTGATGGCCGCGACGTATTTTGTCGAGGTACTGATCGATAACACCTTCGCCCGTAGCACCTGGCGCAGCTGCTTTAAGCTCGGCTGGGGCGTGGCGCTGGTGTTTGGCCTGCTCAACCTTATGCCCATCCTCGTCGACGTGTTTATTTAGGAGGCGGCATCCATGGATCATAAAATGTCGCGCTCACCGTGGGTTATTCATTACGACGGCTCGAGCTGCAACGGATGCGATATCGAGGTGCTGGCCTCGCTTACCCCACTGTTCGATGCGGAGCGCTTTGGCGTGGTCAACACCGGCAACCCCAAACATGCGGACATCTTTTTGGTGACGGGCTCGGTCAATGCCCAGAACCTGCCCGTCGTGCGTCAGATTTACAACCAGATGCTCGAGCCCAAGTGCGTGGTGGCGTGCGGCATCTGCGCGTGCTCGGGCGGCGTGTTCCGCGATGCCTACAACGTGATCGGCGGCGTGGACCGCGCGATTCCCGTGGACGTGTACGCGCCCGGGTGCGCCATTCGCCCCGAGACGGTGATCGATGCCATCGTGGAGGCGTGCGGCATCTTGGACCAGAAGGAGGCCGTGATGCGCGCCGGCGGCGATCCGCTCACCGTGGGCGGCGCCGCCACCTGGGACGGTGGCGTTGAGCTGGGCGAGGACGGGTTTGTGGCCGCGGCTGAGGCCGGCGACGCGCCCGCCGCTGGCGACGCACCTGCTGGGACGCCCGCCGCGTCCGTCGCTGCAAAGGAGGCCGAGTAATGCAAGAGGCAATCTATACCATCGTTGGGATCGACGAGCTCCTGTCGCATGTCCAGGCGCTTAAGGGCGTCGGTGCGCGC
Source organism: uncultured Collinsella sp. (assembly GCA_900543505.1). Classification (GTDB taxonomy): domain Bacteria; phylum Actinomycetota; class Coriobacteriia; order Coriobacteriales; family Coriobacteriaceae; genus Collinsella. The sequence goes on from UQSB01000029.1 coordinate 26,010, forward strand.
TTTGTGCAAATGCACGCCGAGCGTAACGTCGACGACGGCTCGTATCGCTTGGTCTATACGTTTATCAACGTTCGTGCTGCTCAGGAGCATATTGCGCAGGGCGGCAGCTATGCGATCGAGAACCTGGTGGTCGAAGGCATCGACCAGTACCAGGAGATTCCGTCCATCAGCTCGTATTATCCGGCGGTATTCCCGTTTGAAAACGAAGCGCACGATCTGTTTGGTCTTGCCATCACCGATATGCAGATCGACTTTAAGGGCTTTTTCTACCAGGTCTCGACCGCTGAACCCATGAGCGTTATCACGCCCGAGGTGAAGTCCGCGCGCGAGAAGGCCATGAAGGTCCGCGCGGCTGCCGAGGCCAAGGCGCGCAAGGCCGCTGCCGAGAAGGCCGCCACCGAGGTCGTCAAGGCTGCTGAGCCTGTC
>UQSB01000030.1 GCA_900543505.1 uncultured Collinsella sp.
ATCCTATACGCCGCACCAATTGACTTTAAAGCTCCCGGCAACGGGGGCTTTTCCTTTACGGGGGCATTGCGGAGATTCGAACCTCGTTCGAGGCGCGAGCGTCAAGAAAACGCGGAGCGTTTTTAGCGAGCGGGCGAGTCCGCCGGCAGGCGGGCGAAGCCGGTGCGGATCCGCGCAGCGGATGCGCGGAATCCTATACGCCGCACCATTTGAGATAAAAGCTCCCGGCAACGGGGGCTTTTCTTTTGCGTCAGCTTGAGTGCTTTCGTCCAAAGGGACGATTTCCTGTCGACTCGTGTAAGATTCCGAGTAGATGTCGCGACTTATTCGCGACCACTCCTTCTTCAAGCGACCGATCAGGGTGATATTTCGTGGCAGAGCGTCCGACATACAAGCTCAGGTTTCTCGATCCCAAGAAGCGCTTTCCGGCGATGCCCGAGCAGCCTGCGGGACGCTCATATGGCGTAGTCTGGAAACTCTTTGGCGAGGATCAGCATGAATCTTGTTATGTCGTCGAATTTGTTGGCAAAAGTCATGTGTCGCTTTTGGGCTACGTAAGCGTTTCGGGTGAGGTGTACAAGGTGGACCGCCCCGTCAGCGAGGCTCCGCTGCCCAACGATCCCGACATGGAACTGGTCCTTGACGAGTCGGACTCCGGTATTGGTGAGATTGTGGTTCGGGGAGCCAACGGCACGATGCGCGCGTGCGCGCGAACCGTCGGCTCTCCCGAAGGCCCCATGCGCGAGCAGTCCGACCACGAGACATGGAATTCGACCCGCTCCCTTCCTTACGGCGAGTTCATGGCATCGATGTTCCTGCGCTACGTGATATTCGCTGACTCCGAAAATGCCATTGCGAGCACGGCGGACGCCGGCGGACTCGACGAGGGTATGCAAAATGTTATCGACAAGATCAAGCTCGTAAAGTTGCCCGAGCCGGTCGAGGTGTTTTTGGGCTTTAACACGGCACCGCTCCCTGATGCTATCGAGACGCTGCTTTACCGCGTTGACCATGCCGAGAATCCGAGCGGTATCGAGCGCTATGCCGCTGCCCTTATGAGTGAAATTGACTTGCCCCGCCTGCGCACCATCGCTGCCAAGTCCGAGATGAGCCTGGCTCGCATTGATCGTTCAAAGCTTTTCTATCTCAATTTTGATCGTAGCCTGCTGGACCAGGACGAGATTGACATGCTGCTTGCCATCGAGTGCCGTCTCAACCGCCTCTCCGGCATCCTTGAGCGCATCGGGGCTGGATTGGTCCCCGCGGCCTCGTCGCCGAGCCTTGAGGGCTGCGCGCTCTTTGATGCGTGGCATATCGCTAAGACGACCAACGATGTTCCTCGACTGCTCGATACGGCCTCGAGCGATAACCCGTGGGGCGAACCGGGTACGGTGGCTTGCCAGCCGGGCGGTGAGTGGGATGTGCGTACCCGCTTCGCGCGTATTGTCGAGGCGCTTAACGTGGTCACGCGGCTCGACTATACCTATCGGGCAAACGTTGCCGAGGGGATTATGCTCGTTCGGTTTGGGCAGTCTGTCGTTGATGCCATGCCGCAACGTGAATACGACGCTCAAGATGACGCCTGGCACGAGCTGGACGAGGACACGCGCACGATCTGGGCCGCGGAGCACGATGCGCGCGTGGCGCTCACGCTTGCGGCAGCGTGTTTTGCCGCGGGCACCTGCATCACGCGCTGCTATGTGCAGATTGCTGCTCCCGACAGTGAGCAGGGCGAGTGCGTTGTCGCAACGTATTTCTTTGGGCGTGCGGCCTATCTGGCCGATTGCGTGCCTGTCGCCAAGGATCTTGAGAGCATGGACATGGACGATATGCCGTGCAAGCGTGTGCTTGAGGCGTATGAGTCAACCGCTCCGGAGACGATTGAGCCGGCGGAGGTTCATGCTCGTCCGCGTGATGACCATCGCATGCTGCCGCCGGCGCTGCGCGATCTGCTGCTTGCCGATACGGCTGACGAGCTGGAGGTCATGGAAGAGGACGACGACCCATACGTGGCCCGTGTTGTTGAATTGCGCGAGCAGGCAAAAGTCGACCGTACAGGTGCTTTTGAAGGCTTTTCCCGTCTTGTCGAGGAGTTGGAGGCCAAGTGCGCCGTCGCCGAGCTTTTGGCGACAGGTCCGGTTCAAACGCAGTTTTGCGATAACCAGCTGGTGCGCATGGTGCTACCGGTGTTGGAAGAAGACCGCTCTGTGCGAATCCTTCGTGCGCCCGATGCGCTGTACTTTGCCCAGCACGAGATCTGCAGCTTTTACGCCGAGCAAGAGGACTTTGAACGAGCACTGCCCGAGGTGCGCCATCTTTACGATCTGGCGCGCTCATCCATGCAGTCGCACTTTGCGCTCATCAACGTGCTTGCGCGTCTGGAGCGCTTTGACGAGATTATCGAGGTGGCGCGCCACGGCCTACGTATTGCCAGCGATCGTTCTGCAATCGGCTACCTGTTCTATCGCTTGGCGTTTGCCTATTGGAATTGCGATCAGCTCGACCTGGCGCTGGCTTGTTACCGTCTGGTGCCGCGCGGCGAGGAGTCGGGCAGCAGCGCGCTGGAAGAAATGCAGGGCCTTATGAACGAGATGGGCGTCAGCGAGCCTCCGACGTTCGAGGAAGCGGTCGAGACCATCCACAGGGCTGGACTAGAGCTGCCGCCAGTGTCCGCCGTGACGAATCAGCTGGCAGATGCCGCTGTGCAACTGGTCGACAACGGTTTCTTTTTCCTGGCGCGCGGTTGTATCTTCCAAATGTGGCGCACCATGGGCAACGACGAGCTCGGCTCCCTCAACCGCTCGCTGGGGTAGGCGAAGCTTTCAAGAAGGAAAGGCTGCTAGGCAATTAGAAAATTACCTCTTGCTCATCCTTGGCTGTTTGGTTACTATAGAACGGCTGTTACGGAGAGCTGACCGAGAGGCCGAAGGTGCTCGCCTGCTAAGCGAGTATGCCCCAAAAGGGCATCTGGGGTTCGAATCCCCAGCTCTCCGCCAGTATGACTTGAAAGAAGGGTCCCATTTGGGGCCCTTTTTTGTGCGGAGAAAGGAGGCTGGGGATTCGAACCCGAGAGGGCACGGGCGTTAAGCAAACGCGAAAGCGTTTGTAGCCCGTGGGCGAAAAGCCGCCAGGCTTTGAAGCCGGAGGGCATGCGCAGCATGCCCGGACATCCCCAGCTCTCCGCCAGTATGAACTTGAAGAAGGGTCCCATTTGGGGCTCTTTTTATTATCAAGAATGGCGGCTGGGGATTCGAACCTCAAAAAAAGAGGCATCCTTTCGGACGCCTCCTTTCAGTGGACTTATTATTCTTGCGCCCTACACCTCGGGCGCCTTGGCGACGGTCTCGCTTTCTGCCGTGAGTGGGCGGTTGTCGATGCGACGGCCCAAGCGATCGAGCTTCACGAGCAGCCATTCAATGGGATTCGGCCCTGCGCCTTCCTCGTCGGCAACCAGGTCCATGACGGCGATCTTGGTGCCGTCCTGCTTGAGCGTGACGCTGCCCACCTTGTCGCCCACATGCACCGTGCCCGAAAGATCGTCGTAGCTAACCTTTTCGGTCACCTCGCCGGCAAGGGAAAACACGGTCGCTTGCGCCGTGGGATCGGCGAGTGTGGCGTCGATCGTCTTATCCGTCCAGTCGGTTTGACCAATGCGCGCCATAAGCGGGTTGCCGTTGGCGGTCTTTTCCTGTGTGTTGGCGATTGCGACCGTCACCTTGTGACCGTAGTACCAATTGGCAAGGGTTGCGGTATCGGTAAAGCGCTGGTCGGTGGTGGTGGAGTTCAAAACGACGGTGTAGATCTCGTCGCCGTCGCGGTTGTAGGCGCTCGTAAAGCAATAGCCCGCGTCGTCGGTGGTGCCGGTCTTGCCACCGATGTTGCCATCTTGGCCCAGCAAATAGTTATGCGTGTCCATGGAATGCGAATGGTCGGTGCCGTCGGCGCCCGTGACCTCGATCCAGGAATCCTCGCTCGCTACGACCTCGCGGATCGTGTCGTTTTTCATGGCCTCCTGCATCATCAGCGCTACGTCGTGTGCGGTTGAGTGCATATCGCCAGCCCACTCATCAAAGTCCAGACCATGCGGGTTTTCAAAAAGCGTACCGGTGCAGCCGAGCTTCTTAGCGCGCTCGTTCATGGCCTTCACAAAGGTTGCCTCGGCGTCTTTGGTTTTAGGGTCGATCTTCTTGCCCACATATTCGGCGAGCACGACGGCGGCGTCGTTGCCCGGGGGAATCATCAGGCCGCGCAGTGCCTGCTCCACGGTAAGCTCGTCACCTTCGAGTAGGCCGGCTGTTGAATTGCCCACGGTGGCTGCGGCGTTGCTCACCGTGACCTTCTCGTCCATCTTGCAATTCTCGACGGTTAGGATTGCGGTCATGACCTTGGTGATCGAGGCAATCTTGACCTGCTCATCGGCACCGCGGGCATAGTAGACGGTGCCGTCTTTGCCCATGACGAGGGCATTGGTCGCATCGATATCGGGCAGGTTTTCGGCCGTTATGCCGCGCGCATCGGCGGTTTTGCCGCAAACATTGTCGGTCGTGAGTACTTGGGCGCCGGCGACGGTGGGCACGCCAGCGGCAAGGGCGATAGCGCAGACAAAGCCGGCGGCAAGCTGGGCTGAGCGCTTTGCAAAAGAGGTGAGGGACTTCACGGATTTCGCTTTCGACGGGATGGTCTCTTCTGGAACTAGAGTATATCGTTTGCCGGCGTCGGCGATCATCGCGTGCGTGCGTGGCCCACATCCGCGCCCGAACGGGCACAAGGGTGCTTAAGGCCGACTTAATCACCCACGCTTGTTGTGTGTGGCGTGCGTCGCCTCGGGCATAATGGAGCGCGAGAGGAGCACGCATGAACGAGCGCATTTTGGTAGTTGATGACGAGAAGGCCATCGCCGACTTGGTTGGTATCTACCTTACAAAAGAGGGCTTTGATGTCCAGATTGCCTATAGCGGGGCCGATGCTGCCAAGGCAATCCTGGAGCAGGAGTTCGATCTGGCACTGTTGGATGTCATGCTGCCCGATATCGATGGCTTTGAGCTACTGCGTACGATCCGTTTCAGCCATACCTATCCTGTGATCATGCTGACGGCGCGCGATGCCCAGCAAGACAAGATCGAGGGCCTTTCGCTTGGCGCGGACGATTACGTGGTTAAGCCGTTCCGTCCGCTGGAGCTCATCGCGCGCGTGCACGCTCAGCTTCGCCGCTACACCAGCTACGGTAGCCGCTCGCAGGCGGCCGAGTCGCCGACCATCCAGCTCGACGGCCTGGAGATCAACCGCGATGCTCGTTCCGTAACGGTGGACGGTGCACCGGTACGCCTCACGCCCATCGAGTATTCCATCTTGCTGTATCTGGTTGAGCATCGCGGCAGCGTGGTAGCCGTGGAGGATCTGTTCCGCGCGGTGTGGAACGAGGATTTTATGCCCGGCTCCAACAATACGGTGATGGTGCACATTCGCCACCTGCGCGAAAAGATTGGCGACGACGCTCAAAAGCCGCGCTTTATCAAAAACGTCTGGGGCGTCGGCTACATAATCGAATAGCGCCTTTGATGGTGGGGAAGTGGATATGACAAAAGACGATAGGCAGGCATTCGAGGTGCCCGATCGACTCTTTGAATACGTACGGGCAGTCGTCGACAACCGCGCGCTTGCGACGGTGCTGCTCTTTTTGCTGAGCCTGCTGCTGATTGGCATCGACAACATCGCCGGAGTCTTAGCGGTGCTGCTTGTCGGCTTTTTGCTGATCGATCGATTCGAAATCGTGCGCCGTTGCGTGGTGATTGGCGGTGCCGCATGGGCCATGACGTTGGCGATTGGCGCCATGGCGCTCGGCGGCATCGAAGGGCCGGTGCTGTTCGATGCCGGCTTTGTATTCAACATGCTTGGCTTTGTGCTGGCGCTTGCCGTGTGCGTGCTGTTCTTTTGCGGCCGCGCCCTGTACTACCATGGCTACGAGCAGGGCGAGCAGCATGCCGATTGTGTGCTGGCCGCTCGTATTCAAGATCGCCTGATCGATCACCCCGACACCTGGGATAACATCGACGGCGACTTCTTGGAGGTCGAGGGCGCCCTTAACCGCGTGCGTGACCGTGAGCGCAAGGTGCAGCAAGCTCTGCGTGACGAGTCGCATCGCAAGGACGATTTGGTCACGTACTTGGCACATGACCTACGCACCCCGCTTGCCAGTGTGGTGGGCTATCTTTCGCTGCTGCAAGAGGCTCCTGAGCTGCCGGTTGAGCAACGTGCGCGCTTTACGGGCGTGGCACTCGACAAGGCGCACCGGCTCGATGCGCTCATCGAGGAGTTCTTCGATATCACGCGCTTTGACTTCCACGATATCGTGCTCACGCGCGGCTATGTTGATCTGGGGTTGCTGCTGGCTCAGGTGGCTGACGAGTTCTATCCCATCCTCAACGAGCAGCATAAGGAAGCCCAAGTTGATATTCGCGAGGACCTGACGGTGCTCGTGGATGGCGACAAGATGGCCCGCGTGTTCAACAACATCATGAAAAACGCCGTCGCCTATAGCTACGAGGGCTCGACCATCACGATTGAGGCCAGGCGCCAAGACGATGGTGGCGTGCGCGTGCGCTTTATCAATCAGGGCGATCCTATCCCTGCGGCTAAGCTCAAGGTAATCTTTGAGAAGTTCTATCGCCTGGATGCGGCGCGTGCGACCAATCGCGGTGGTGCCGGTTTGGGCCTTGCTATTGCCAAGGAGATCATCGCGGCACACGGCGGTACCGTTGCATGTGAATCGACGCCCGAACACACGATATTCACCATCGAGCTGCCCGCCGCATAGCTAGCGTGCCCTTACAAACACTTGACAATGTGCTCACGTGCGTATGAGCCGCGATTCCTACTATCGATACTGCTGAATTGATATCGATATGGAGGTGTGCGGTATGACGGCTGCTGCGGCTGTGGAGCCCACGGAGCTTGAAGAACTCATGGAAGCGCAGGCCGAGGCCGCGCATGAGCGCGAGGTTGGGGATGCGACTCGCCCCACGGCAGAGGATCTTGCCGCCTCGCCGACGCGCATCGACGTCGAGGGGCTCGACCTGTTCTATGGCGACCACCATGCGCTCAAGGACGTGAATATCAAGATCCGCGACAAGCAGATCACCTCGTTCATCGGGCCTTCGGGCTGCGGAAAGTCCACGTTGCTGCGCTGCTTTAACCGCATGAACGACGGCATCAAGGATTGCCGCATCGAGGGCAAGATTGCGCTCGATGGTCAAGATATCCTGGGCGATTGCGACATCTGCCGTTTGCGCCAGCGCGTGGGCATGGTGTTCCAACGCCCCAACCCATTTCCCATGAGCATCTACGACAACGTCGCCTACGGTCCTCGCGGTATGGGTGTGCGCGACCGCGCCGTGCTCGATGAGCTGGTCGAGGACTCCCTGCGTCGCGCTGCCCTGTGGGACGAGGTCAAGGACAAGCTCAAAGAGTCGGGCCTGGGTCTTTCGGGTGGACAGCAGCAGCGCCTGTGCATCGCCCGCGCACTTGCCGTGCAGCCCGACATTCTGCTGATGGACGAGCCGACCTCGGCACTCGACCCTGTGTCGACGTTGGTGGTGGAGCAGCTGGCCTGCGAGCTCAAGGAGACCTGCACGCTGGTGGTCGTGACGCACAACATGCAGCAGGCCGCGCGTATTTCCGATTCGGTTGCGTTCTTTTTGCTGGGTGAGCTGGTGGAGCACGCGCCCACCGCGCAACTCTTCAAGAATCCGTCCGATCCGCGCACCGCGGATTATTTGACGGGGCGTTTTGGCTGACGCTGTCTTTTGCAGGTGCCTTTAGGGTTAAGATGCGGTCATATCGGCCGCAAAGGGGTTCAACATGATCTATTACGTCGAGGACGATGACAACATCAGGGATTTGACAGTCTACGCGCTGCGCAAGCAGGGAATCGAGGCCGAGGGCTTTTCGTGCGATGGCGAGTTTAAAGCTGCCGTGGCGCGACGGGTGCCCGATGCTGTGCTGCTCGATATCATGCTGCCCGACACCGATGGCTTGGCGATTATGCGTCGCCTGCGTGCCGATCGCCTGACGGCGACGGTGCCCATCATGATGCTTACCGCCAAGGACACCGAACTCGACAAGGTGATGGCGCTCGATGGCGGTGCCGACGATTACCTGACTAAGCCGTTTTCGCTCATGGAGCTTGCGAGCCGCTGCCGCGCACTGCTGCGTCGCGGCGGCATGGTCAAGCAGGCGAGCGATGTGCTCAGCGTGGGCGACATCGTGCTCTCGCCCAGCCATCGCGAGGTGACCGTTGCCGGCGAGCCGCTTAAGCTCACCCTGCGCGAGTTCGACCTGCTCGAGTACCTCATGCGCAAGCCCGGCGTGGTCTTTACCCGCGAGTCGTTGCTGCAGAGCGTGTGGGGCTGGGACTTCGACGGCGGTTCGCGCACCGTTGACGTGCACGTGCAGACGCTTCGCCAAAAACTGGGCGAGCATGCCAGCGCCATCGAGACCGTGCGCGGCGTGGGTTATCGCCTGGCCGAGCCTTTTGCCGGTGATGGTGCCGAAGGCGACGACACCGCGGCCACCGCATCGGAGGAGTAACCCGTGGTCTTCGCCCCCCAGGGAAAACACACGCTGTCGCACCGCGTTTTTGTGACGATCTTTGTCTGCGCCATGGCGGTTATCGTGGCGTTTACGGTGCTGGGTGCGTTCTTTGTGCAAAACACTTTGGCGGATGCCACGAGTGCCAATCTGGCGCAGGAAACTGAGCTCATTGCTGCCGCCCTCGACGAGCAGCAGGAGCCCATTCCGTTCTTGCGAAGCCTCGATCGCGAGGATCTTCGTATCACGCTGATCAATAAGGACGGATCTGTTGCCTACGACAACGAGGCGTCGCCTTCCACACTGCCCAACCATGGCGATCGCCCCGAGGTCATCGAGGCCTTTGAGAGTGGTTCGGGTTCCGCGGAGCGCGCAAGCTCTACACTCGACGAGATTATGCTGTATCGCGCCGTCACCCTTGATAACGGCCAGGTCGTTCGCTTGGCGCAGGCCCAGCCTGGCGTTGCGGCGATTTTGCTGTCGATGCTGGCGCCGATGCTGCTTATCGCAGCAGCGGGTGCAGTACTCTCGTTTTTTATGGCGCGCCGTGAGTCCCGTGCCATCATCGCGCCGTTGCAAGAGGTGGATTTGGATCACCCACGCCGTAGCTATGAGCACGCCTATGCCGAGATGGTCCCCATGCTTGAGCGCATCGAGTCGCAGCGCCAGGAACTCAAGCGCCAAATGGCGGTGCTAGCGGACAACGACCGTATGCGCCGCGAGTTCACGGCGAATATCACCCATGAGCTCAAGACGCCGCTTACGGCGATTTCGGGCTATGCCGAGCTCATCGCAAATGGCATGGTCGAGGGCGAGGACGACCTGCGCAACTTTGGCGGTCGCATCTATCGTGAGGCGGGCCGCTTGGCAGCGCTTGTCAACGACATCCTTACGCTGTCTAACTTGGACGAGGCCGAACGTGCGACTGAAGGCGAGACAGTGCCCATTGGTTCCACGGAGCCTATTGAGCTCTCGCGTGCGATCTACGCGGTTGAGCAGCGTCTTGAACAGGTCGCCCGTCAAGCGAATGTGACGATAAGTCATGAGACCAAGCCTGTGGTCATCGAAGGCGTGTCGCGCTTGATCGACGAGCTCATCTATAATCTGGCAAGCAACGCCATCCGCTACAATCGGCCCGGCGGTACGGTTACGCTGCAGTGCGGCACTAACGACGAAGGCCATCCGTTCCTCGCTGTCGCCGACACGGGAATCGGTATCGCGCCTGAAGAACAGGGCAAGGTATTTGAGCGGTTCTATCGCGTGGACAAGAGTAGGTCCAAGGCACGCGGCGGAACCGGCCTGGGGCTTGCCATTGTCAAGCATGCGGCCCTGTATCATCACGCCACGCTTGATCTGTCGAGCGAGTTGGGCGTGGGAACCACCATTACGGTGACGTTTCCCATACAGCAGGACGAGCCATTCGCATAGCGATACAACATAGATATTGATATAGACGCCGCATTTGACTTTCGGGTGCGGCGTTGTTGTGCAATTTTACGATTGCTTCCGACATTTTTACAGGAGAGCCTGTTTCTTATGTATAGAGTTTGGTCTCGGTAAAAAGATGCGATAACATACGGACAGTTTTGTCAATCCGAACTGGGGAAATGAAAGGCAAGCTGCATGACCCTTCTCGAACTGTTCCAGCTGCTGAAGAAGCACCTCAAGCTGGTCATCACCCTTCCGGTGGTCTGCGCGATCGCCATGGGCATCGTGTCCTTCGTTGCGATGGACAACACCTACACCGCGACGACGAGCATGTACATTCTCGCCAAGACCGACGATAGCGGTCAGATGAGCTACAACGATCTCTCGGCGAGCCAGATGCTTTCCAACGATATCGCCACGCTGCTGGATAGCGATAGCGTTAAGAGCGGTGCAGCCAATGAACTGGGCCTCACCGATCTGGATGACTACAAGGTGTCTGTTTCCTCCGAGACCACCACGCGTGTCATTACGCTTTCGGTTACCGGCACCGATGCCAAGGAGACGGCTAAGGTCGCAAAGGCCATGGCCAGCTCGGTGAGTACGGTCGCTCAGAACGTCGGCGCTGCCCAGAGCATCAACGTTATCGACGAGGCTAAGACCCCCGAAGCCCCCAGCGGCCCCAAGCGCACGCTGTATATTGCCGTCGCGTTCCTCGCCGGTATCTTTATCGCAGTTGCCTATGTCGTTTTGGCAGACATGCTCAATACCCGCATCCGCGGTGCCGAAGAGGCAGAAGAGCTCCTGGGTATTCCCGTTGTTGGCCGAATTCCGGCTATGAAAGGTGGTAAATAGGCATGGCTAAGGCAAAGAACACCGATAAGCTCGTTGTGCAGAATGCCGCCAAGACCCTTCTGGCCAACATCCGCTTTGCGAGCGTGGATGACCCCATTCGCACCATCACCGTTACCTCCTCGATTCCCAACGAGGGCAAGTCTACGGTTTCCATTAACCTTGCTCAGGCAATCGCCACGAGCGGCAAGAGTGTCCTGCTGGTCGAGGCTGATATGCGTCGCAGGTCCCTTGCCGATATGCTCGGCGTCCGCTCCCGCGGCGGACTCTATGCAGTCCTGTCCGAGCAGGTTTCTATCGACCAGGCGATTGTCGAGACGGGTCAGAAGAACTTCTACTTCCTCGATGCCGAGCCGCACATTCCCAATCCTGCCGACATCATCGTCTCCCATCGCTTTGCCAAGCTGGTAAAGGCACTGTCCGCCAAGTTCCAGTACGTCATCTTCGATGCTCCCCCGGTCGGCACCTTCATCGATGCTGCCGAGATCGCAAGTCTGACCGACGGTGCGCTTTTTGTCGTGCGTGAGGATTTCACCAAGCGCGAGGAGGCGCTCAACGCCATCGGTCAGCTTAAGAAGTCCGAGAAGGTCAAGCTCATCGGTACCGTCATGAATTACTGTGAGACCGAGACCAGCGAGTACTACTATTCTTACTACACCAAGGACGGTAAGAAGGTTAAGAAGGGCTCCGATCAGGGCACTTCCAAAAAGGGCATCTTCACCAACCGAGCAAACGTTTAGTTGATTAAGGCTGACCTATGCGTGACATTCATTGCCATATCTTGCCGGGTGTAGACGACGGCGCCGCCGATCTCGAAGAGAGCTTGGCGATGCTCGAGGCTGCCAAGCGGGCCGGTGTAACCAGAATCGTTTGCACTCCTCACTGCCGTGATCCCTATTTTGATTACGACAAGATGTGGGATGCCTTTGAGCTGCTGCGCGATAACGCTGACGGTTTTCCGCTCCAGATGGGCTTCGAGGTCAACCATCGAAAGCTCGTTGAGCTTGGTATCGATGCCGCGGATCACTTGCATTTCGATGGGACCAACGAGTTTCTGCTCGAGCTTTCGACGCATGCCGATGCGTATGCGTTTAGAGAGTACGAGAACACGATTTACGATTTGCAGTGCCGTGGCTACCAGGTGATCATCGCTCATCCTGAGCGCTATCGTGCGGTTCAAAAGGATGTAAGCGTGGCGGAGCGCCTGGTCGATATGGGCTGCAAGCTGCAGGCTTCGGCGGACTTTATTGCCGGCGGTCGCTTTGGTCGCGAGAAAAAGCCGGCACAGCGCCTGTTCGATCAGAACCTGTACAGCTTCATCGCGAGCGATGCCCATAACGTGGGTCATTACGATTGCCTGGCGAAGGCTCGCGCGAAGTTTAGCGTGCGCGGAGCTCATTTTCGCTAAAATCTGTCCCTAACGTTCGCATTGAATGAAGGGGCAGCCATGGATATCCAACTTAAGACGGGATGCTTTGATGACGCGGCGTTGGTGCGCCGCGTCGTTTTTATGGACGAGCAGGGCTACGAGAACGAGTTTGACGCTATCGACGAGGATCCGAACTGCATTCATGTGACGCTCTATGTAGACGGCGAGCTTGCCGGTTGCTCGCGCGTGTTTCCCGAAGAGCTTGAGCGCGCGGCTGACGCAGAGGCTCCGGTGTCGCCGGCGTGCGACTTGGACGAAGGCGTCGCAGCGGGGGAGACCTACATTATGGGGCGCGTCGCCGTGCTGCCGGCTATGCGTCGTCGTGGTTTGGCGAGCAAGATTGTCGAGGCCAGTGATACCGCCGCGCGTGATGCCGGCGCCAAGCTCATTAAGCTGCACGCGCAGGAATACGTGCTGCCGCTCTATGCCAAGGCGGGTTACACGCAGATTGCCCCGGTGGACTATGAGGATGAAGGCCAGCCCCATGCCTGGATGGCCAAACGGGTCGAGGGTGGCAGATAGGGACGTTCCTTTTCTGCCGGCAGTTGGGGACACTCCTTGGCAATTGGCGCATCAGAGCGTTTGGACATACAGTTTTTCGATTCCGTATGTATATATGCGCGCTAATGGGTTATAAAATCTAAGTCTGAACATAGCAGGTCTGCGATGCGGCTCGGGCAACCGGGCCGTTTTTGCGGACGGGGGTAGCGCGAAAGGACTGCACATGCGTCAATTTAAGACCGAGAGCAAAAAACTGCTCGACCTCATGATCAACTCCATCTACACCAATAAGGAAATCTTCCTGCGCGAGCTTATCTCTAACGCGAGCGACGCCGTCGACAAGCTCAACTTTAAGAGCCTGCAGGACCCGAGCGTCAAGCTCGACCAGGGCGACCTGGCTATTCGCGTCTCCTTTGATAAAGACGCCCGCACCATTACCATCTCGGATAACGGCATTGGCATGACCGCCGAGGAGCTCGAGCGCAATCTGGGCACCATCGCCCATTCCGGCTCCGAGGAGTTTAAGACCGAGAACGCCGAGCAGCAGGGTTCCGATGTCGACATCATCGGTCAGTTTGGCGTGGGTTTCTACTCCGCCTTTATGGTCGCCAGCCACGTGAAGGTTGTCAGCCGCGCTTATGGCGAGGATACCGCCCACGTTTGGGAGTCCGACGGTCTTGAGGGCTACACCATCGAGGATGGCGAGCGCGCCGAGCACGGCACCGATGTCATCCTGACGCTGCGCGAGAACGAGAAGCTCGACGCCGACGGCGAGGCCGAGACCTACGATCGCTTCCTGACCGAGTGGGGCCTCAAGAGCCTGATTCAGCAGTACAGCAACTATGTGCGCTACCCGATACAGATGATGGTGTCCAAGAGCCGCCAGAAGCCCAAGCCCGAGGATGCTGGCGATGACTACACGCCCGAGTACGAGGACTACCAGGAGCTCGAGACCGTCAATTCCATGACACCGATCTGGAAGAAACGCAGCTCCGATGTCGAGCAGAAGGACTACGACGAGTTCTACAAGTCCACATTCCACGACTTTGACGATCCCGCGCGCACTATCAGCTTCCACGCCGAGGGCACGCTTGAGTACGATGCGCTGCTGTTTGTGCCGGGTCGCGCCCCGTTCGATCTGTACAGCAAGGACTACGAGAAGGGCCTGGCGCTCTACAGCTCTAACGTGCTGATTATGGAGAAGTGCGACGACCTGCTGCCCGACTACTACAACTTTGTCCGTGGCGTCGTGGATTCTGCCGACGTGTCGCTCAACATCTCGCGTGAGACGCTGCAGCAGAACCGTCAGCTTAAGGCTATTGCCAAGCGTGTGGAAAAGAAGATCACCGCCGACCTTGAGGATATGCGTGACAACGATCGCGAGGCCTACGAGAAGTTCTTTGAGAACTTTGGCCGCGGTCTTAAGTACGGCATCTACTCGAGCTATGGCATGAAGGCCGATGAGCTCGCCGACCTGCTGCTGTTCTGGTCTGCCAAGGAACAGAAGATGATTACCCTGGCCGAGTATGCCAAGGGTATGCCCGAGGATCAGAAGGCCATCTACTACGCCGCCGGCGACTCGCGTGAGCGCTTGGCCAAGATGCCCGTGGTAAAGGGCGTGCTCGAGCGCGGCTATGACGTGCTGTTGCTGACGCAGGATGTGGATGAGTTCACGTTCCAGGCTATGCGTGAGTACGTTGCCGCCGATATGCCTAAGATCTACGAGGACGACGCCGCCCGCGAGGCTGCCGAGAAGGCCGTTGCCGACGGTGCCGAGCCCGAGGTCGAGGATCGTCACCTGGAGCTCAAGAACGTCGCGACTGGCGATCTTGATCTGGCGACCGAGGACGAGAAGAAGGAGGCCGAGGACGCCACCAAGGAAAACGAGGACCTCTTTAGCGCCATGAAGGAGGCGCTCGGTGACAAGGTCGAGAAAGTTGCCGTCTCCGCGCGCCTGACCGATGCCCCCGCTTGCATCACCACCGAGGGTCCGCTTTCGCTCGAGATGGAGAAGGTGCTCCAGAAGGGACCCGAGGGCGCGCCCGACGGTATGCCCAAGAGCCAGCGCGTGCTCGAGCTCAACTCCAAGCACCCGGTCTTTGACAAGCTTGTCGCTGCCCAGAAGGCAGGCGACGCCGACAAGATCAAGCAGTACTCCGGTCTGCTCTATGACCAGGCTCTGCTGGTCGAGGGCATTCTGCCTGAGGACCCCGTTGCCTTCGCGGCGGCTGTCTGCGATCTACTTTAGTTACGCGGTTTTACCAAACCGCGTAACCGGCCGACGCTGCAAGCCCGCCAGAGCGGCAATCTGCCTTTCAACTTCGGCGGCATGACCAGAAGGTCAATGCCGCCTCGTTTCAAGGCACCTTGCTCGCTCTGGCGGGCTTTCGCTGTCTGCGCCAAAACATCGGCATTGTTATGGGTAGTCGTTGGGGACGTTCTTGTTTGACTGGTCATTCAAGAACGTCCCCAATGACTATTCGAACTGCTATTTTGTGCGGGTTGTGGTTTTGGGAGCTGCGGGAATTTAAGATACTGTACAACTGTACGTTAACTCATCTTCGTAGTATATTGCTACCCGCAAAACTCAGCACCATTGTGCCGCGAGGCACTAAAGCGCCTACGTACAATGGTTGTCGATAGTACGATTCGATTCAACGACAGGATGGATGGTCTAAGCGTGAGTCTCGGCAGCAAACTATCCAACGCAAAGGTATCCTTTGCGATCTTTAAGCGTGACATCAAGCGATTGCTCGTGAACCCCGTCGCCTTGGTGGTTACCCTCGGCGTGTGTGTTATTCCCTCGCTGTATGCGTGGTACAACATCGTGGCAAACTGGGATCCGTACGGAAACACCCAGGGCATCAAGATTGCTATCGCCAACAACGACCAGGGAACCCAAAACGACCTGGTGGGCGAGCTCAATGCGGGCGACAAGGTCGTCGATCAGCTCAAGGAAAACGATCAGCTGGGCTGGACCTTCGTCGATTCGGCCGCCGATGCCAAAGAGGGCGTCGAGAGTGGTGAGTACTATGCGGCCATCGTAATCCCCAAGAACTTCTCAGATAACCTGGTCTCGATGCTCGACGGCAATTACCATCAGCCCAAGCTCACGTACTACGTCAACGAGAAAAAGAGCGCCATTGCGCCCAAGGTCACCGATACCGGTGCCAACACCATCGAGGAGCAGATCAACTCGGAGTTTGTCTCCACGGTGGGTGAGACCGTAGCGGGCATCGCCAAGGATGCCGGCATCGACCTTAAAGACAAGGCAACCCAGACCCAGGATTCGCTGGCGGACTCGGTGTCCGAGGCGTCTGATACCCTGGGCGAAGTACGTGATTCCATCGGCGACATGAACACCGCCATCGACAAGACAAGCAGCTCGATTGCTTCGGCCGATGCTGCGCTGGCGGGCCTGCAGGGGCAGGCGCCTTCGCTAACGCAGGCAATCGCTCAGGGTAATAATCTGCTGGGCGAGGCTCGCGCCACGGCGGGCAACTCTATCACCTCGCTCTCCAAGGCACTCTCGGAAGGTAGCCTTGCACTCACCAAGACGTCAGCCTCCGCGAACGCTGCGATTGGCAAGCTAACGGGTACGGTCACATCTACGACCACCCGCATCGACAACTCGCTCGAGTCTCTCCAGGCGACGATCGATCACAATAAGGCCGTTATCGGGCACTTGGAGATTCTCGTTAATGACACGTCGACAGGTTCCGAGGAAATTGACGCGCGCATTGTATCGACCATCGATTCGCTTCGCGAGCAAAACCAGAAGCTGCAGAGCATCAAGGATGGCCTTTCTGCACAATCGAGCGCCATGGCAAACGACGCTACGGCAATCTCGAACGCGAGCAACGCACTCAACGCGGCAATTCAGACCGGTACGGCTAACCTCGGTCAGGCTCAGACCGATCTGGGTCAGAACGCACTTCCGAAGGCTTCGAGCGCGCTTGACTCCTTTGCCGCCGTTTCGGGCGATTTGACCGGCATTGTGTCGGGTATGACCCCCACGATAGCGAGCGCGCGCGGCACGCTGGCGCAGCTCGACGCCACGCTCAAGCAGGCAAAGACCACGCTGTCCCAAACCGACGCCTCCCTTGCCAAGGTTCAGGACAAGCTCGTGACCGCCGCCAATGACATTGCGGCGCTGCAGACCTCTGAGTCTATGGGCGAGTTAGCCGACCTCATGGACGTCGACGTCAATGACGTGGCAGATTTCATGGCATCTCCGGTTGAGCTGACGTCCAAGTCAATCTATCCGGTCAAGAGCTTTGGCTCGGGCATCGCGCCCTTCTACACCAATCTGGCGCTGTGGGTAGGCGGCTATGTGCTCATCGCTATCTATAAACTCGAGGTCGACCGCGAGGGCATCGGTAGCTTTACGGCGCGTCAGGGCTACTTTGGCCGCTGGCTGCTGCTGGTGATCCTGGGTGCGTTGCAGGCCATCATCGTTACGGTGGGAGATCTGGTCATTGGCGTTCAGTGCGTCAATCCGCTGCTCTTTGTACTGGGCGGCATCGCTATTTCGTTCACCTACGTCAACATCATCTATGCGCTGTCCACCACGTTTAAGCATATCGGTAAAGCCATTGGCGTCATCCTCGTCATTGTGCAGATCCCCGGCTCGTCGGGCATGTATCCCATCGAGATGATGCCCGGCTTCTTCCAATGGCTGCATCCGCTGCTGCCCTTCACCTATGGCATCAACCTGCTGCGCGAGACCGTCGGTGGCATGTATTCGTTCAACTACCTGTTCAACCTGTGCATCCTGGGCGTGTTCCTTGCCATCGCACTCTTTATTGGCTTGCAGCTGCGTCCGCTGCTGCTCAACCTCAACCTGCTCTTTGACAAGCAGCTTTCCACGACGGGCCTCATGATCTGCGAGTCCAACGACCTGCCGCGCCAGCGCTATTCGCTGCGCACGGCCATGCGCGTCATGCTCGATTCGGATTCGTACCGTCGCGAGCTGCTCGATCATGCCGTGGCGTTTGAGCATCGCTACCCGTACTACATCAAGGGCGGTTTTGCCGCCGTGGTAGGCGTGCAGGTTCTGCTCTTTGTGCTTTCGACGGTGCTCGATATCGACAATAACGGCAAGATCATCCTGCTCGTTATCTGGATCATTTCGGTTATCGCCATCTGCGGCTGGCTCATCAACATCGAATACATCCGTGCGAGCCTCAATACCCAGATGCGTATCTCGGCGCTTTCGGACGAGGACCTTCGCCGCGAGATGCGCGAGCACACGGCTGCCATCCCTGCCGCCCGTCGCATGTTTGGTCTCAACGCCAGCGAGCGTGGCGCCGAGGGAGGCGAACAGCCTACGAGCCGTCTGTCGCATATCGGTGCGCATCGTAAGGCTCAAGATGCCGACGGCGCTGACAACGTAAACGGAAACGACGGGGACACCACCTCGCTTGGCAAGCACTCTAAAGGAGGTGAGGCATAAATGAAAAACATCCTGCACCTGTTTAAGCGCGATGTCCAAAACGTGTCTCGCTCCGTGATCGGCATGGTCGTCGTGATGGGCCTGATCATCGTGCCATGTCTCTATGCATGGTTTAACATCGCCGGAAGCTGGGATCCCTACGGCAATACCGGCAACCTTAAGATTGCAGTGGTCAACACCGATGAGGGTTACGAGAGCGATCTGATTCCCGTCGAGGTCAACGTGGGCGAAAACGTAACCGCCACCCTGCGCGGCAACGAGAACTTCGACTGGGTCGTCCTCAACGACCGTGATAAGGCGATTGAGGGCGTTAAGTCGGGCGCGTACTACGCTGCCGTCGTTATCCCTAAAACGTTTAGCGCCGACATGATGACGCTTTTCTCGACCGAGGTGAAGCACGCCGATATCGAGTTCTATGAGAATCAGAAGGCCAACGCCATCGCACAGATCGTGACTGAAAAGGGTTCGAGCGCCGTCCAGAGTCAGGTCAACGAGACCTTTACCAAGACCATCACGACCATCGGCCTTAAGACCGTGTCCAGCCTGCTCGACTATATGAGTACCGACCAGGTGAGCAGCTTTATCGCCAATCTGTCCTCGACGCTGGGCGATTCGGTCGAGGACCTGCAGGACGTTCAGGCGAGTGCGACGTCGCTCGCGGGCATTTTGAGCTCCACGTCCGATTCACTGACATCGGCGGGCGGCATGCTCAAGCAGACGGGCACCGTTGATGAGTCGACGAAGCAGCTGATGGAGCACGCCAAGAGTGGCATCAATGATTCCAAGGAAGCGCTCAAGGCCGCCAACGATGCCGTTGACGCGGCGATTGACGGAAGCGCGGGCTCGTTCGACAACGTGTCCGCCGAGCTTGCGAAGGCATTCGATGCCGCGAATCAGCATGTTGACCTTACGGTGTCTCAGCTCAACGAAGCCGCAGCGGCGCTCAATACGCGTGCTGACGATATCGATGCGATGACCGATCAGCTCCGTAACCTTGCCGACCAGGTGAGTGATGACAAGCTCAAAGACGGTCTCGAGTCCGCTGCGACGTCGCTGGGCAGAATTGCCGTGGAGTACCGCAACAATGCGAAGGACCTGACGGCGACCGCAAAGTCCCTTTCGGACGGCATGGCGGAGGTCAACAACTCGCGTGCCGAGGTCGACCAGGCCATCGCCGATGCCAAGGCGGGTATCTCGGGAGCCAAGTCCGACTACGATTCCACGTTCTCGGTTAAGGCCAAGGAGCTCAAGAAGACCATTTCGGGCGTTCTGGATTCCCTGAACGGTATCTCGGGTGACTTGGATAGCGCCGTGAGCGGTCTGACCGACGCCTCTGGCTCGCTCGCAAAGGGCCTCTCCAAGGCTGCGACGCTGGTCAACAAGGCTTCCGATCAGCTGGGTGAGGCATCGGACAAGATCAGCGCCTTTAAGGACGAGCTCGATGGCGCCCTGATGTCGGACGACCTTGCCACGATCAAGACGATGATCGGCAACGATCCCGAGGGTTTGGCCGTGTCGCTTTCCGGCCCCGTCGCGCTCGACCGCAAGCCGGTCTATCCGATCCGCAATTACGGTTCGGCCATGGCGCCGTTCTATACGATCCTGTCGCTGTGGGTCGGCTCGATCGTGCTGGCGGCCATGATGAAGGTATCGGTTGACGATGAGCTCATCAACGAGCTGATCCCCGTGCGCCTGCACGAGATCTACCTGGGCCGCTACCTGTTCTTTGGAGGTCTGGCCCTGCTGCAGGCGACACTCGTGTGCGCGGGCGACATCCTGTTCTTTGGCATCCAATGCGACAACCCGCTGCAGTTTGTGCTGGCGGGCTGGGTCGCGAGTCTCGTGTTCTCCAATATCGTCTACACGCTCACGGTTTCGTTTGGCGATATCGGCAAGGCGCTCGCTGTCGTGCTGTTGGTCATGCAGGTCGGCGGTTCAGGCGGTACGTTCCCCATCGAGATGACCGGCCCCGTGTTCCAGGCGATCTACCCGTTCCTGCCGTTTACCCACGGCATCAACGCCATGCACGCCGCCATGGCTGGCGCCTACCATATGGAGTACTGGATTGAGCTGGGTATCTTGGCGAGCTACCTGATTCCGTCGCTGGGCCTGGGCGTCGTCTTCCGCCGCCCGGTCATCAAGGCCAACGACTGGATCATCGAAAAGCTGGAGTCGACCAAATTGATTTAGCGCGACAATGTGGCGTTGACGGAACATCGAGGCCTTCCGGCTCGACGCTTTAGTTGAGTGAATTGCATGAGCTGCTTGGTTGTTGCTACAGTAGCGGGGCGTGCCGGGGGTCCGGCGCGTCCCGTTTTTATTTGACCATGAGGCGGCACGCAGCCATACGCGTGCGGACACCACGCCCAGATTGAGTGCGAGGATGTTCCATGGCCCAATACGCTGCCAACGAAATCGAAAACATGCCCGATAGCCCTGTAGCCCGTGAGGATTTGGGCGCGGGTGGTATTCCCCGGGGTGCCGGCGCACGCTCGCCGTTGTTCTGGAAAGTTCTACTGCTTTCGGTGGCGATTATCTGGGGCTACTCCTTTACCACTATGAAGGACGCACTCGACACCATTCCGGTGTTCGAGCTGGTCTATGTTCGCTTTCTCCCGGCATCACTGGTTATGTTTGCAATTTTCCATAAGCGCATCATCGCTCATTTCAATGCCCGCAACCTGATCGTCGGGCTTGGCATGGGCGCGCTCATGTGGGGTGCCTACGGTTTGCAGACGATCGGCCTGGCACAGACCACGGCGGGCAAGAGCGCTTTTTTGACCGGCACGTATTGCATCCTTGTGCCGTTTGCAAGCTATGTCCTGAGCGGTGAAAAGCTTACCCGGTATAACCTGGGTGCAGCGTTGTTGTGCCTGGCGGGTATTGGCCTGGTAGCGCTCGATAGCGTCGAGTTCAATGCCGGCGATGTTATTACCTTGGGCGGCGCGATCTTCTTCGCCATCCAGATGGCGGTGACTGCCAAGTACGGTCGCAAGATGGACATCAACGTCATCACGTTTTGGATGTTTGTGGGCAATGGCGTTTTGAGTTTAATCACGTCGCTGCTATTCGAGACTCAGGCGCCTCTGTCCGTGTGGACGCCGAGCTTTGTCGGCGTGGCGGCCTTTCTCTCGGTGGGCTGTACGTGCGTGGCACTGCTCGTCCAAAACGTTGGATTGGCGCACGTCCCGGCCTCGACGGGCTCGCTGCTCCTTTCGATGGAGTCCCCCTCGGGCGTGCTGTTCTCGGTGCTGCTGATGGGGGAGGCGCTCACCTCGCGCCTGCTTGCCGGCTTTGCGCTCATCTTTTTGTCGATTATCTTGAGCGAGACGCATTTCGATTTCTTGCGCCGAAAATCTCGCCCGCAATTGTAAACAACTTGTTGCGCCGCCCTCCTGGGGCGGCGTTTTTTATGCCTCGCCTTTAAAGTTGTACCTTGCACTTTACGCTATCAAAGTGCTTACTGCAAAAACGCTACTGGAGGGCATTTATGGCACCAGCTCAGTCCGATCTTCAACCGCAATCAGCGCCCAAGGCCACCGCAGCGGCGCAGGCCGCTATCGGTGACGGTCTCGTTGCAGAAGCTCAGGCTTTTGCAGACGAGCTCGCTGCGTGGCGACACGATTTACACCAGGTGCCCGAGCTGGGTAATAGCCTCCCACAGACCTCTGCGTATATTCAAGCGCGCCTGACCGAGATGGAAATCCCATTTGCCACGCTCGTCGATGGTTCCTGTGTCGTGGGCCTTGTCGGCGCCGGTGCCGCCGCGGCCCGGGGCAATGGCGTCTGCACGGACGAACAGGCCGGTACGGTCATCATGCTCCGTGGCGACATGGACGCCCTGCCCGTTGCCGAAGAGTCAGGCGAGCCTTTCGCCTCTACGAACGGCTGCATGCACGCATGTGGACACGATATGCACGCGACGGCGTTGCTTGGAGCGGCGCGCCTGCTCAAGGCCCGCGAGTCTGCGCTTGTCGACGCCAACGCCACGGTTAAGTTGCTGTTCCAGCCGGGCGAGGAAACCTTTGAGGGTGCCCGCGCCGCCATCGCCGACGGTCTGCTGCAGAACCCGCGTCCCCAGGCCGCCTTTGCCATGCATGTCAATAGCCAGTCGCCGCTTGGCCTGGTGCTCTACGGCAGCCCGGCGCTCTCGGGCGTGTACGGTTTCCGCATCACGCTCCAGGGCAAGGGTGGCCACGGTTCCAGCCCCGAGATTTGCATCGACCCCATCACGGCGGGCGTGCATGTGCACCTGGCGCTCCAGGAGCTTATCTCCCGCGAGGTGCCGGCGGCCAAGGAAGTCGCACTTACCGTTGGTAAGTTCGCTGGCGGCCTGGCGGCCAACGTCATCCCCGACACCTGTGTGCTCGAGGGAACGCTGCGCGGCTTTGATGTTGAGCTCATGGAACACCTCAAGACCCGCATCGCGGAGGTCGTTAACGGCGTTGCCACGACCTATCGTACGCCGGCGACCATCGAGACGCTTTCGGATGTTCCGCCGCTTGTACTCGACAGCGATATGACTCAGGCGTCGCTTGGCTACGTGGGCGCAGTGCTGCCCAAGGCGGCTTTCTTGCCGCTTTTCCATGCCATGGCGAGTGAGGACTTCGCGCTTATCTCGAGCAAGATTCCGAGTGCGTACTTTACCGTGGGCGCGGCCGTAACCGACACGGACGAACACTTTGCCCAGCACCATCCCAAGGCACGTTTTAACGATGCCGAGCTTCCTCTCGGCGCCGCGGCTTATACCGCCGTCGCTTTGGGCTATATCGCCGACCACAAGGAGTAACCAATGCCCCAGCAGCGTAAGTTCTTCCCCGGCTGGCTCGTGGTGACCTCCGGCTTCGTGATCATGGCCACGTGCTACACGATTTTCGTCAACTGCATGAGCCTGTTCCAGCCGCTCATCGTCAGCGACCTGGGCATTTCCCTTGCGCAGTACACCATCTCCAACGCCCACGATCGCTGCGTCTAAGCAGTTTGGCATGGCCGACCTCGGTAAGGTCACGGGCACCATTACCTCGCTCGAGATGGTCGGCGGCACCGTGGGCGCTATCGTCTCGGGCGTGCTGTTCGATGCCACGGGCTCCTTTGCGAGCGCCTGGATCGTGTGCCTGGCGTGCTCCGTGGTCATGCTCGTGTTCCTGCTGGCATCCGAGCCCATCGCCGCCAAGCTGCGCGCAAGCGTGGCGGGGGAGTAGCGGGTCGCCGCCTATTCCTGTTTGCCTGTTCTGCCCGTGGCTGCCCTGGAAGCCGAATGGATGCTCGTACTGTCATTCGGTTTCCAGGGCAGCCACGGGTCTACGAAATGATCTCTTTTCCTCCGTCCCCAAGGGATCACGTAATCCGAAGGGGACGGAGGAAAAGGGATCACAAACCGCGGCGGCGTGTCTGGCCGAACGAGTCCCCATACCCTCGTTCGGTCAGACACGCCGCCGCGTTGCTGCTTTGTGCCGTATAATGTCCACTACCTATGACGCGATACAAAAGAAAGGTGTTTGCCCATGCAGGCACAGAAGGCGGAGGGAACCCGCGACCTTATCGGCGCCGAGATGCGCGCTTGGCAAAAGATGCAGCAGATCGCTGCCGGCGTGTTCGAGCCGTTTGGTTTTAAACCCATCGAGACGCCCGCGATCGAGCAGGTGGACGTCTTTGTCCACGGCATCGGCCAGTCGACCGACGTCGTGCGCAAGGAGATGTTCCGCGTCTTTAGCGGCGCCAACCTGGAGCGCGTCTTTACCGAGGGCACCGACACAAAACTCAAGCCCAAGCAGCGCCTGGCGCTTCGTCCCGAGGGCACGGCCGGTGTGGTGCGCGCAGTCGTGGAGAACAACCTGGTGCCCCAGGGCTCCACGCCGTTTAAGGCTTACTACGCCGAGGCCATGTTCCGCGGCGAGCGTCCCCAGAAGGGCCGCCTGCGTCAGTTCCACCAGGTGGGTATCGAGTGGCTCGGCGCTCCCGATCCGGCGGCAGACGCCGAGTGCATCATCATGCTCATGGAGTTCTACAAGCGCCTGGGCTTCGATCTTTCCAAGCTCCGTCTGCTCATTAACTCGATGGGCGACGCTCAGTGCCGTCCGGCTTACCGCGAGCAGGTCAAGCAGTTTATCCTCGATCACGCTGACGAGATGTGTGACGAGTGCCGCGAGCGCGCCGAGCTCAACCCGCTGCGTGCCTTCGACTGCAAGAACGACCACTGCCGCGAGATCATGGCCGACGCGCCGCTGATGGGCGACAACCTGTGCGACGAGTGCCGCGAGCACTACGAGCAGGTCAAGCGCTATCTGGATGCCGCCGGTATCGAGTATGTCGAGGATCCCACCCTGGTGCGTGGTCTGGACTACTACACTCGCACCGTCTTTGAGGTCGAGGCTCCCGGTGCCGGCGTCGGCTCCATCGGTGGCGGCGGCCGCTACGACGGCTTGGTCGAGCTCGAGGGCGGCAAGCCCACGGCCGGCGTCGGCTTCGCCGTCGGTTTTGAGCGCGCCCTGCTGGCCCTGCAGGCCTTTGGCAGCGACCTGGGTGCCGATGAGGCCCCGTGCGTCTACGTCGCCAATGCCGGCAAGGAGTTGCGCCAGAACGTCTTTGTCATTACGCAGGAGCTTCGCGCCGCGGGCATCGTGACCGAGGCAGACTATCAGGGCCGTTCGCTCAAGGCTCAGTTTAAGCAGGCCGACAAGGTGGGCGCTAAGCTCATCCTGGTCCTGGGTGGCGACGAGCTTGCCGCCGGCAAGGTCAAGGTACGCGACATGCAGAGCCATGACGAGGTTCTCGTCGATCTGGCCAACGTGGTCGAGGCGGTTCGCGAGCGCCTGTAGCGCATCTTTTTGAGCTGCGGACCCGCTTGAGTGTCCCGTCCATTGCGAGCGATTGTTACGGGGGTGTTTCGCATTTATGCGGAATGCCCCCGTTTGTGTATGCCGTCCACCGAGAAATACGACCATTTAGAGCAAAAACCCTTGCAATGCAGAAAATACTTTTGTGTGGTAAAGCGCAATCAGTATCGAAAGTATTTCGCAAGCGCCTATAATGAATACCGCATGTTACGTGCATAGAAGGAGGAATGGGAGGAAACGTGGCTGAGAACCTAAGCAACCAGTCTGTACCCGAAGCCGCGGCGCGCGTCGCTGCCGTGGTCAACCGCCTCGTTAACCGAATCGGCTCGAATGCCGAGTCCAGGGAGCGTCTCGCCGAGATCGAGATCCCCGAGGAGCTGCGCGACAATCTGGCGCTGTTCCTGCGCCTGGAGCGTCGTGTGCTTAGCGAGTATGATCCTGAGATCGCGGACCTGTTCGACAAGATCCTGTCGGCCGAGATTGTGGCCAATGCCGGCAACCCCGGTACCCGCGCTGCCGACGAGGCCGTCGACGAGCAGGGCGTGCCCACCGCCGACGAGCCCACCGCCGTGGCATTCCGTGAGGTCGTCGATCTGATCGACAGCCTGCCGCTCGATAAGCAGCAGGTCATCGTTCGCGCCTTTACGAGCTTCTTCCACCTGGCAAACCTGTCGGAGGAGAACTACCGTGTGGCGCAGCTGCGCGAGCGCGAGGCCGGCGCATCGACCGATACCGAGGTCGATCCCGCCAACGAGCTCACCGTCGCCTATCACCAGTTGGTAAACGAGATGGGTGTCGAGGGCGCCAACGAGCTGCTCGGCAAGCTCGAGTTCCACCCTGTCTTTACCGCACATCCCACCGAGGCCCGTCGCAAGGCCGTCGAGGGCAAGATTCGCCGTATCTCCAATCTGCTGGAGGAGCGTCCGCGTCTGGGCGGCTCCGACCTGGTGGAGAACGAGCGCCATATGCTGCAGGAGATCGACGCCCTGGTGCGTACGAGCCCCATCGCGCTCAAGAAGCCCACGCCGGTCGAGGAAGCCGATACCATCATCGACATCTTCGATAACACGCTGTTCGACGTTATCCCCGTCATCTATCGTCGTTTTGACGACTGGGTGCTGGGCGACAAGGCCGGTACCGTGCCGCCGCTGTGCCCGGCGTTCTTCCATCCCGGCAGCTGGATCGGTTCCGACCGCGACGGTAACCCCAACGTCACCGCCAAGGTGAGCCGTGAGGTCGCCGCCAAGTATTTCA
>UQSB01000031.1 GCA_900543505.1 uncultured Collinsella sp.
CGCATCAACGGCAGCGGAAATATTACTCATAGGGGCCACCGCCTCGGGCTCTGGAGATTAACTGCAGGAAACGCTGCCAGAACGATGGGATGCGCACAACGTAAGGAGCCGCGTATCGGCAAGCGGCGGCATCGCAATCGCCCGGCGAACAGATGATGATCGGCGCCGGGCCAGACGAATTAAACAAAAGGGTGGTCGACGGCGCCCTCGCAGGCGCACCGTCGACCACCCTTCACGTCGCAGCGACCCTACGAGCCGTCCGAAACGAAACGCACTCCGCCAGAGCGCTACCCAATCTTGCGGATGCTCGGGATCGCCCAGGTGATGCCTGCTAGGATCACCATTGCAGCACCGATGAGCACGAAACAAGCGCTTACGCCGATGGCGTCCGCGAACAAGGTCGATGCGACGAGCCCCACGGGCATAGCCCAGCTGCAGACCGCTCCGTACAGACCGAAGACGCGGCCCATGCACTCGGGATCGACGCGCTCCTGCATGAGCGCCATCTGCGGCGCGCTGTACAGCGGACTCGAGACCCCCATCGCGAACGTAAGCCCCAGAAACACAACGAGCGCGGAAGGGGGCACGAGGCCGCCCGCGAGCGTGCCCGCTCCGAAGAGGCCGATGGCCAGCGTGCACGAAAGCGCGCGGTTCTTAAGGCCACCCGTCGCCCCGATCCAGCCGCTCGCCGCGATCATGCCGACCGAGAACGCGATCTCCGCGATAGCCGACTGCGTAGTGGTGCCCCCAAAATGGTCGAACACCATGAGCGGGAACAGCGCGGATATGGGCGAGAACAGGACCGAGAAGGCGAAGCCGATCCAGAGCATGGCGAATAGACCGTGATGGCGTTTGAGCTCGCGGTACCCGTTGGCCGTCTCCAATAGGAAGGCACGCACCGCGTGGTGCGACGCCTCGGCGTTCTCCTCGGGCGTATGGCGCTCGGGCGCCGGCGTCTTGATGCCGGAGGTCGCCACCGCGATGCTCGCGAGCACCGCCCCGGCGACATCGAGCGCGATCATGAAAGTCAGACCAAACGCCGGGTAGACCGCCGCGGCGATGGCGTTGCCGATGATATAGCTACCCGACTGCATGAACTGCAGCATGCCCGCCAGCTTGCCGAGCACCTCGGGCGGGGCGATGAGCGGTGTGAGCGCGTTGAAGGCGGGCGTATGGAGCGTGCTGCCCAGCGCACGGACGAACAGCACCGCCGCCACAACGGCGACAGAAAGGTCGCCCCGAAGCGAGCCGAAGACAAGCGTGAGGCTCACGGCCGCGATGAAGAGATCGGCGCCGATCATGAGACGCTTGATGGACGTGCGGTCCACGATGGTGCCCGCGAAGGCGCCGAGGAGCGCCATGGGCAAGAAGGCCGCCAGGCTCACGAACGACAGGGCGCTCGCGGAGCCGGTGGTGAGGGTGACGTGCCAGATGAGACCCATCTGCAGAATGGAGCTCGTGAGCACGGAGAAGAACTCGCCGATCCAGACGATGGCGAGCGAGCGCTTCCAAGAAGCGCAGGGATTCGGTTGTGTCATGGAATAATCCTTTGATGCGATCGGTGGTATGCAGCGAAGTACCGGTCGCTCACGCGACCGTGGCTAGAGCCAAATCCTCATGGAAGCAAGCATGGTGCAGCTCCCCTTTCCAAATCTAGAGGTAAACCTTCAGCCGTGAGTGGGGCTATTATAGGGACTTGCGAGCCAAGATGCAACAGGAAGACCTCTACGGAGCGTAGATGCCGGGCGCCCCGAACCACTTATGCCATGAGAGACGGCATCCGATTCTCCTTGACTTGGTCTCAATGTGATATCATAATGCAATCAGCAGTCGCACGGACTGCTCGGGGACTCGCCTCCTCCCCATCGCAATCTGGAGCGCGGCGCCGGGGACGTCACGCAAACGCCGGCGCAGTCATGAAAGGAACTCACAATGAGCGTGGAAAAGCAACTCAAGGCCAAGTCGGGCTACGGCATGCTCGTCGCCGTGGCGGTGGCGCTCATCGTCATCATCGGCCTCTTTATCTGGAGCACCATCGGGCTCGCGAGCACGCCCGACGGCGTCGACGCGCCCGCAGTCTACGGATGGGGGCTCGGCCTCAGCATCCTCGCGTTTTGCCTGCAGTTCATCCCACTCAACGGATTCTTCTCGCTGCAGCCCGGCCAGGCGCGCGTGTGCATCCTGTTCGGCAAGTACGTGGGCACCGTCCGCGACGAGGGCTTCTTCTGGGCCAACCCGTTCTTTAGCAAGAGCATGGGCGGATCGGCCGGGATCGGCGAGATGATCGAGCTCGAGATGAGCGATTCCAAGGCCGCCAAGGCCGCGGCGCAGAAGGCCGCCAAGGGCAACCCCACCACTATCTCCACCCGCGTGCGCACCCTGAATGGCGAGCGCCTGAAGGTCAACGACAAAATGGGCAACCCCATCGAGATCGCAACCGTCGTGGTGTGGCACGTCGCCGATACCGCCAAGGCGCTCTTCGACGTCGACGACTACCAGAGCTATGTCGCCATGCAGGCCGAGACGGCGCTGCGCCACGTGGCGAGCGTGTACGCCTACGACCACTTGGAAGACGAATCCGACGCCGCCGGCGCCATCACCCTGCGCGCCAACGTCGAGGAGGTCTCCGAGGCCCTGCGCCGCGAACTCGCCTCACGTCTGGCCCCCGCCGGCGTGGAGGTGGACGACGCCCGCCTCACGCACCTCGCCTACTCCCCCGAGATCGCCCAGGCGATGCTGCGCCGCCAGCAGGCCGAGGCCGTCATCGCCGCACGTAAGAAGATCGTCGAGGGCGCGGTCTCCATGGTCGACATGGCCGTGAAGGAGATGGCTGCCGGCGGCACCATCGAGCTCGACGACGAGCGCAAGGCGCAGATGGCCAGCAACCTCATGGTGGTGCTCTGCGGTGAATCCGAGGCGCACCCGGTGCTCAACGCAGGCTCGCTGTACTAACCCCAACACCAATGAGTAATTTGGGGACGGGTGCAGAATTGCACATTCGACAAGAAGGCACGTCATGGCACGCAAGCAGTATCCACTCCGTATAGACCCCGCTATCTGGGAGGCCGTCCAACGCTGGGCGGACGATGAGATGCGCAGTGCCAACGGTCAGGTGGAATGGATCTTGCGAGACGCCCTCAAACGCGCGGGAAGGCTGCCGAAGAAAGAGCCCTCGTCCAAGGACGCGCCCAAAGGCGAGGAGGGCTAAGCCGGGAAGACAGGGCTCGGCCGCTGCCGACGTCGGGGCAAAGCCGCGCTCTGCCTCGCCAGCGCCGAGGCAGAGCTGAGCCCCGCCGCTCCAAAGTCGAGCCGAGCGGCGGGGCCAACACCAACCCAAAGCAAGCTCGCCCCCTCTATACGCACCAACCGGTCCCCGGAGGCATCCGCCTTTGGGGACCGTTCTTTTCCCAGCTAGATGTCGTATATAAAGCCTTTTGACAGCTCGATTTTGCCCCGTGGGGGTCAAATATAAAGACCTTTGATGGTACGATGCTCGCGTCAATGACATGGTGGCTCTCGACAGGGGTCACCCCGACCCTCTAGGGAGCAAACGCATGGAGCTGGGCTCGCACATCAAGGAGCATCGCACGGAGCTCGGACTGTCCCAAGACGATCTGGCGGAGCGCATCTACGTGTCGCGCCAGACCATCAGCAACTGGGAGTGCGGCCGTACGTATCCGGATGTCCAGAGCCTGCTGCTGCTTTCCAACGTGTTCGGGGTGACCGTGGACTCCCTCATCAAAGGAGATGTGGAAACCATGGCACAGGTAATGAACGAAGCGGTCAAGAAGTACAACGCCCTCTCCACAATCACGGTCGTGAGCGCGGTCGTGTTTTTGGTTCTGAGCGCGTGGGCGGCGTTCCAGTTCGAATGGGGCTGGGGCATGCACATCGCGCCCACCGCGGCGTTTGCCGCCGTGGCGCTCGTCGTGATGCTCGTGGCGTTCGTGTATATGGAACGCATGAA
The DNA here is from genome assembly GCA_900543505.1 of uncultured Collinsella sp. Lineage (GTDB taxonomy): Bacteria > Actinomycetota > Coriobacteriia > Coriobacteriales > Coriobacteriaceae > Collinsella. The sequence continues at coordinate 3,968 of UQSB01000031.1, forward strand.
GAAGCAGCACGACCTCGTCACGTACCGCGAGGTGTTGGCGTTTAGCCGCGGCGAGCAGGTCGATCGCGACACGCTCGAGGGGCGCCGTGAGCGCGAGATGAACCCTTGGGTCAAGGGCACGCGCAACGCGGTGCAGATCATCATCGGCGCCATCGCCGGCGGCCTCGTGGGTGTTGGCATCGGCATGCTCGCCAAGATGCTGAGTTAAAAGCGCGGGTACGCACCCGTTCCCCGAAATGGCATCCCCCTTAGCCCCCATTCTGAAGATGTGTGCCAGAATGGGGGCGATTCCCGTTAGGAGGTGCCCCATGAACGTCACCGTACGCGCGTCCCTCATCGCATTGATCGCAATCGTTGGCGCCTGCTGGGCAATCCCCGTCCTCCTGGTGAGCATCGTCCCATCTGATGCCGGCATGATCGCCATGATGACGCTGATCTACCTCGTGCTCCCCGCAACTGCAATCGCCCTCGGCCTGCTCGCCGCGAACTCCGCGAGGACGCTCTTCTGGGTACCCGCGGCGCTCGGAATCGGATCCGCGCTCCTGTTTCCCCTCGCGGTCGAGGGCAGCCGGGACCTTGCGTTCCATGGGGTTGCCTATACCGCAATCGGCTACGCCGCCATGGGCCTGCGCACTTGGACGATTGCTCGACAACATCGCTAAGCCATCGCAGCAACAATCATGCAGGTAAACCCCGTGCAAAATAGTTTTTGCAGCGCCCGGCAAGCCTTGCCGCATATGATGTACAACAGATTCGATAGCGCACGCGGCGTGATCGCGAGACGCTCCTTCACGACCGGGAGGTGACGATGGACATCAGCAACCAGATCAAGACGCGGCGCGAGGCGATGGGCCTCTCGCAAGAGCAACTTGCCGAGAAACTCTATGTATCGCGTCAGACGATCAGCAACTGGGAGCGGGATAAGACGTATCCGGACGTCCAGAGCCTGCTCATGCTGAGCGTCCTGTTCGACACCTCCATAGACACGCTCGTGAAGGGAGACGTGACCGTTATGGAAGAGGCTGTTGAGAGGGACCGCAAGCGCACGGGAACGCGGATGCTGCGGCTGGCCGTGCTGATGCTCGCGCTGCTCGTATTGCCTTTTGCCCTAATATTCTCACCTGCGTTTGAGTGGATGCGGGGGTATTGGGGCGTGGAGATCGCCGCCATAGTAACGCTCATCCCCGCAATAGGCGCCCTTGTTTTGAGTAACACCATAGAGAACATCAAGCAGGAGAACGACTTGGCCACCTATAAGGAGATCCTCGCCTTCATGAACGGCGAGGCGGAGATCGAGCGCGATCCTCGGGCCCTCCCCCGCCGCGGCTGGGCAGCGAAGCATCGTCATGCCTACAACGCGCTGACAATTCTCGCCGGCGGCGTCATCGGCGCGGCAATCGGCTACATCATTTGGGGGTTGCTGAACTAACCAGCCCGCCGGCGGGCCAGTCATCCGTCGACCGTCTACGGCTTCCCCATAATCACCCATGGGCTTTTACGATTGCCCACGGCTTCCCCGAAATGCCTATGGGCCCCTTGCGATTGTCTATGTTGTTCAGCCGATTCAAGGGGCCCAAACCGAAGAAAGTCATAGGCAATCTTCCCGGCGTCGATGCCGGACCTCGATTAGCGCTTGCCCTCACAATGAGGCTCAGCGTCGTCATCGTCAATCACGATCAAGGCGATTCCACTGCCGAGGCTGCCAACGACCCAAGGAAGCCAGAACAAGCCGGAGACACCCTCGGACGCGCCCATGGCGGACGCAGCGAAAAGCCATACCAGCGCCACCATCGTGGCGACAAGCATGATCACCATGCAGGCCTTCTCCTTGCGGGCGGCGGTGCCACGACGCCTGGGGTTGTTAGCGCGCAGGTACGCCTCGCGACTCTGTTGGTCGAGCTGCGCCAGCTCGTCATCGCTCAGCTCGACGGTCTCGAGCCACTCCTTGTTGTAGTCCGCAAGGTCCGTGCGCCCCCAGAGCATGCCCCAGTGGACGATCATCCCCACGCCGAGCGCAACCAGCACCATCATCAGCGAATCGCCGTACACCTGCACGTTGGACTCAACCTCGAACAAACCGGCCACGGCGACCCCGAGCAGAATCACCGCGATGCCGGCCACGATTGCGATCGAGGCGCGGCGCCGAGCAGTCGCCTTCTCCTCCGCCGTATAGAAATCAGCGACGTAGGGGTGCGCCTTGGCAAATGCGGCGTGGTCCATGCCCGCAGGAATGGTAAACGCGAGGCCGGCGGCAACGAACGCGAACGTCGCGAAAAGGACGATGCCGTCCGAATGCATGACCTCGTCGGTGAAGATGGCGGCCGCCGCACCGAGGATAAAGAGCACGACGCCGATCGCGATTTTGCGCGCGAAGGTGACCATGTGTTCGTCGTAACCACATACATCCGTAGCTGGACCGGCGGGAATAGCACAGACACCGGCGGAGGAACGCGCGCATGCAGGTCCCGCAGGTTCACCAAGAGGTGCATCCCGCGGTGCGACGGTCAACGGACCAGCGGACATATCGCCAACGGCGCCCTCCGTGGCCACACGCACCGGCGAGTAACCGCCAAGATCATCCCGAGCGGGGACACCGTGGCGGGATACATCGCCCTGCACCAAATCGTCCAGCGAGCACTCGAAGATCTGGCACATTTTGATGAGCTTATCCATCTCCGGGTAGGACTTCTCGGCCTCCCACTTGGTGACGGACTGGCGGGATACCCCAAGCAGCATGGCGAGCTGCTCCTGGGTCATATGGCGCTCGGCGCGAAGATATTGAAGGTTGGTACGGAAGCTCATAGTAGGTCCTCTCGTTGGCTGGGAGCGGGCACGCGGACGTCGTGATCTTGGCTCACGGCGACTGCGCGGGCACGGCATCCCAGCGTTCGGTGCTTTCCTGCCGGCGACTTACACACTACGGTAACCACATGGCAAGAACCACCAACTTGAGGCTTCATTTTACGCAACCTGCAGGCACCCTATGGTTGCAAACCGCAGGTAGATTGAATGGACGTCATATTATTTGGAGCTTGCATCACCTGTGAACTCAAACGGCCCCCGCCGATGTTACGACCCGTTGCTTGCGGCAACGGGCCATCTGCGGGCAGCATTGCGATAACGTAGGAACCGGGCGAAAGAAAGGATCCGCCATGCTAAACGAGAACATCCAGGCCCTCAGGAAATCGAAAGGGCTATCGCAGGAGGAGCTCGCGCTCAAGCTGAACGTGGTGAGGCAGACGGTTTCCAAATGGGAACGCGGGCTCTCGGTGCCCGACGCGGAGATGCTCGTCGCCCTCGGAGAGGTGCTCGACGTGCCGGTGAGCAAAGACGAGGCGCGAGGCGATGGGGCTCTCCCAAGAACAGCTCGCCGAGAAACTCTACGTGTCGCGTCAGACGATCTCGAACTGGGAGCGGGACAAGACGTATCCGGACGTCCAGAGTCTGCTCATGCTGAGCATCCTGTTCGACACCTCCATAGACACGCTCGTGAAGGGAGACGTGACCGTTATGGAAGAGGCAGTCGAAAGAGATCGCAAGCGCATGGGAACGCGGATGCTATGGCTGGCCGTGCTGATGCTCGCGTTGCTGGCGGTGGCGTTCGCGCTGATACTGTCGCCGGCGTTTAACTGGATGGAGGATACCTGGGGCGTCGGCGTCGCCGCGGCTGCGACGTTCCTGCCGGCGATAGCGGCGCTTGTTGTTGCAACCGTCCTCGAGCGCATCAAGCGCGAGAACGACCTGGTGACATACCGCGAGATCCTCGCTGTCCGCAATGCAGACAGGTGCTTTACAGCCACAAGCGCGATAGTTTCAACAACAAGATGCAGTGCCCCAGAGCCCCTAGCAGTCGACGACGGTCTTGCCGATCATGATGTTGAGGATCTCGACGTCGGTATCCTTCATGCCAACGCGGCCCACATAGCCCATGCTGGCAATCGTCTCCTCCACCGTATCCTGGATCAGGCCCTCGCCGGCACGGAAGCCGCGGCCCTGCATGGCCATATCGTGGCCCAGAATCGCCGCATCAACGGCAGCGGAAATCTTAGCGGCGCAGCTTGCCTTGGCGCCATCGCACACGATGCCGCCCACGTTACCGAGCGTATTGGAGACCGTCGCGCCGATCTGCTCGCGCGTGCCACCGCACAGCCAGGTAATCGCCGCGCCGGCACCGCACGCAGCGCAAATAGCACCGCAAAACGCCGAGAGCGCACCAATATAGCTCTTGATATGCACAGCAATAAGATCGGACAGCATCACGGCGCGCACCAGGCGCTCGTGGTCGCAGCGCAGGTAGTCGGCATATTCCATAACGGGCAACGCACAGGTAATACCCTGGTTGCCCGAGCCGCACACAATGGCGACCGGTAGCGCACAGCCGTTCATACGGGCGTCAGACCCGGCGGCCGCACGCGCGCGCGCACGGCAGGCGACGTCGTCGGCGCGAGCGCCCAGCAGCGTACGGCCCACCTCGGCGCCCCAAGCGTTCGCCAAGCCCTCGGCGCTAATAGCGCCGTTCAGCTCAATCTGACGCTCAACGGCAGCGCGGGCGCCCTCGATGTCGCCGTCCTCGATAAAGTCAATGATAGACTCAATCGACATGGGCGTATCGGCGTTATCGGCGGCACGCTCGGCCACGACGCGCTCGGCGCAGGCGGCACACTCCCCCGCCGACTTGCCACACACCGGAATGCCATCGAGTGTATGGCACGTAACATTGGTGTGATGGTCGGTGATCTCGACGACCGCAGTATGACCTCCGGCCGTGGCAGTCACCTTAATGTAGAGGTTGGGCACACCCTCGACAAGCGACACATCGCAGTAGTCGGCATCGGAGAGCAGCTCGGTCACGCGAGCACGGTCTGCATCGCCAACACTCTCGAGCACCTCGAGCGCGCTCTTGGCGTCACCGCCCACAGCACCCAGCACGGCCGCGGCCTCAATACCGTGCATACCGCCCGAGTTGGGCACGGTCACGCTCTTTACGTTCTTGATGATGTTGCCCGAGCAGGCAACAACCATATGTTCGGGTTCGCAACCGAGCGTCTGGCTCGCCAGCGCCGCCGCATAGGCAACGGCAATGGGCTCGGTGCAGCCGAGCGCACAGACAAGCTCGCGGTTCAAAACATCACAAAACGCGGTATCACGGATGGAATCGGTAGGCATAGGTATCTCCTACATGTATAACGGGTTGCTCTCGCAAGTATCAACTTCTCCATTTGATAACAAGGCACTAAAAACCGCAAGTCGAGTTCCGGCAGACGGCCGCCAGAAGCAAATTGGCGGCATTTTTCGTGATGGGCTGATGTTCGCGTCCGCTAAAGCGTTTGACCAAAAAACGCCCGAGTGTTTAGGCAAAAGACGCGCTATCATGCAGTCGAACGCGGTAAAACCTTTAGCAATTCCGCCGCACGGACCAGAGAGGAACCACTCATGAAGATCGGTATCGGCAACGACCACGCCGCCGTCGAGCTCAAGAACATCATTTCCGAGCACCTGAAGGAGCGCGGCTGCGAGGTCGTGAACTTTGGCACCGACACCTCCGAGAGCTTTGATTACCCCATCGCCGGCTACAAGGTGGGCAAAGCCGTAGCCAACGGCGACGTCGATCTGGGCATCCTGATCTGCGGCACCGGTGTCGGGATTAGCTTGGCCGCCAACAAGGTCGAGGGCGTTCGTGCCGTCGTGTGCTCCGAGCCCTTCAGCGCCAAGCTCTCGCGCATGCACAACAACACCAACGTGCTCGCCTTTGGCGCCCGCGTCGTGGGCTCCGAGCTCGCCAAGATGATCGTCGACGAGTGGCTCGATGCCGAGTTCGAGGGCGGCCGTCACGAGCGTCGCGTCAATCTCCTCAACGAGATCGACCAGACCCGCGGCCTCAAGGTCGTCGACGAAGCTTAAAGACCTGCAACGCCATACGCCAACGAAAACCCCCGTCCGGAACGCAATCCGGGCGGGGGCTCTTTATTAGATTTTTGGGGCATGCCTAGAAATCTACCTTTCGCAGTCCATGTGCGACAAAAGGTAGATTTCTAGCCATGTCCCAAAAATCTACTGGGATAAAAAGGGCACCGCGGATGGAGTTCCGCGGCGCCTAAGCCACACGCTAACAGCTTTAAGGAGTCAAAGCTGGTTTAGCCAAAGAAGCGCTTGATCTCGATCTCGGCGTTCTCCAGGCAGTCGGAGCCGTGAATCACGTTGGCGTTGACATCGACAGCGAAGTCGCCGCGGATGGTGCCGGGGGCAGCATCAAGCGGGTTGGTAGCGCCCATAAGAGTGCGCATCTTGGAGACAGCAGAAAGACCGGAAACGACCATCTTGACGACCGGACCGCTCGTCATAAAGTCGCAGAGACCGCCAAAGAAAGGCTTGTCGGCCAGATGAACGTAGTGCTCCTCGACGGTAGCGCGCTCGAGCGTGGTCATCTCCATGCGCTCGATGACAAGGCCGCTGCGCTCAATGCGAGCAACGATCTCGCCGATCTTGCGATCGCGCACGGCGTCGGGCTTAATCATGATGAAGGTCTTCTCGATAGCCATAAGGTAGCCTTTCAAGTAGGTTCGCGCGTGCCCAAGTCCCATTCCGGCACTCGCCTGGACTGCATCGTAACAGAGTTTTAGCTGCAGTTAAACAAAAAGATGTTTATTGAAGCGCTGCAATTAATTGAAGCGTTCCATATGTGTCACTTCTGTTTCGAAGCCCGACTAGAGTACCATCCGACTGCCCATCAACCGCACCGAACCGAGCGGACGGTCGGTTGCCGCCTGTGAACGTACCCCCCTTCACAACCTGCCCAAAGGTCCTACAGAAGTTCTCGACAAGCCTCTTCCTTCTCTATAACAAAACGGGTGCCCACCGTAGCGGGCACCCGTAAAGGCAAGATATGATGAACACACCAGACAGACGCATCCAATAAGCTAATTAGCTCCGTGGCCCATCTCGACGACCTTGGTCAGCGATCCAACCACGTCCTCATCGGCCACGAGCTGCGCCTCGGCACGCTGCAGCTGCACGGCAACGGCGGCAGGAGCGGTGCCGCCCTCGGTCGTGCGCGCGGCAACGATCGACGGGATGTCGAGCGCCTCGGTAATATCGCGCTCAAAAAGCGGGCTCGCCTCCTGGAACACCTCAAACGGCAGGTCCTCAAGATTGCAGCCGCGCTTCTCACACATCAGGACCAGGTGCCCCACCACAGCGTGCGCCTCGCGGAATGGCAAGCCGCGCTTAGCCAGGTAGTCGGCAACGTCGGTGGCGGCAAGGTGCCCCACGCCGCACTCGCGCGCCATGGCATCCTCGTTGACGGTCCAAGTCGAAATCATGCCGGCCATAACGGACAGGCACTGCATGAGCGTGTGAGCGGTATCGAGCGCACCCTCCTTGTCCTCCTGCAAGTCCTTGTTATAAGCAAGCGGCAGGCCCTTCATGGTTACAAGCAGCTGCACCAGGTTGCCATAGACTCGGCCACTCTTGCCGCGGATAAGCTCGACAAAGTCGGGGTTCTTCTTCTGCGGCATGATGGACGAGCCGGTGGAATAGGAGTCGGAAAGCGTGATAAAGCCGAATTCGGAGCTCGACCACAGCACAATCTCCTCGGAAAGACGCGACAGGTGCATGGCCATGACGGAGCCGGCGTAATGCAGATCGAGCAGGAAATCACGGTCGGAAACCGCATCGAGCGAGTTGGGAATCACACCCGCAAAGCCAAGCTCGGCAGCCGTCATCTGGCGATCGAGCGGATAGCTCGTACCGGCAAGAGCGGCAGCACCCAGCGGGCAGTTGTCAGCGGCATCAAAGGCGGCCTTTAGCCGTGTAAAGTCGCGCGCGAACATCCAGGAATACGCCAGCAGATGATGCGACAGCAGCACGGGCTGAGCATGCTGCATGTGCGTGTAGCCCGGCAGAATCACCTTGTCGTACTTCTTAGCCGCATCCACCAGCACATGGCGCAGCTCAAGATTGGCCTCCATGAGCTCCTTGGCGAGCGCCTTGACGCCCAGGCGCGTATCGGTCGCAACCTGGTCGTTGCGCGAACGTCCGGTATGCAAACGCTTGCCCGCCTCGCCGATGCGACGCGTCAGCTCGCTCTCGATGGACATATGAATGTCCTCGTCGTTGATATCGAAGGTAAAGTTGCCGGCATCGATATCCTGTTCGATTCCAGTCAGGCCCTTGGCAATCGCCTGCTCGTCCTCGGCACTGATGATGCCCTGGGCCGCCAGCATTTTGGCATGCGCCTTAGAGCCGGCGATATCCTGCTTATAGAGATGTTTGTCGACCGGCAGCGACGCGCCAAACTCCTGCGTGACCTCGGCCACGCCTGCCTCAAAACGACCGCCCCAAAGAGCCATGGAACCGTCCCCTTTCTCCAAATACCAAAACAAGCGCCCAAAGCAATGCGCCATATCGCTAAAGCGATTTTTCAACCGCTAGTTTTACACATTCCCCACCGTGTGCGGAGCCATGTAGCTAATTTGCAAAGAAGTGACGCGCCATGCACTTGGCGCCCAACGTCTCCCTCCGGATGTTGCCCTGCGAACCATCGATCCAGGCCTTCAGGCTCATAGGGACGTCCTCGACCCTTGCAGCATCGAACTCGGGCGCGAGGGCAAGTAAAGCATGCGCGATAGCATTGAACATAATGGATACTCCTCGTATATATAGGCGCAGAGCCGCCAAATTGATAGAAGGAGCCCCGCCGGACAACCCCGGCGGGGCTCGGACTCAGCCGCAGACGCGGCATCATATATGCGGGCGGAACGTAGGGGCCACCGATGTTAAGAAGTGTCAGCAAGCATAACGAAAGGTAGGGACCCCGTGCGCCCGTTATGTATCACGCGGATGGGCCGCGCGGATACCGAGGGAAGGAGGCGCTAGGCCTGGGCGGCAGCAGAGCTGGGGCCCTGGACCTTTGCCCACGTCTTGAGCGACAGCGTGTCGATCTCGATAAAGCCGGCGCTGGCCTTCTCGTCAAACGTAGTGTCGCGGTCGTAGGTAGCCAGACCGTAGTCGTAGAGGCTGAAGGGGCTCTTGCGGCCGACAACGTGGCAGTTGCCCTTAAAGAACTTCAGACGGACGGTGCCGGTCACGAACTTCTGGGTGTCAGCCATAAAGGCGTCGAGCGCGTTTTTGAGCGGGCTATACCACTGGCCGTTGTACACGGCGGTAGCCCAATCCTGCTCGAGCTTGATCTTGGTCTTGAGCAGATCGCCCTCAACGCAAATGTCCTCGAGCGCCTTATGGGCGGTGATAAGCGTCAGGGCGCCGGGAACCTCGTAGCACTCGCGGCTCTTGAGGCCCACCAGACGGTCCTCGACCAGGTCGAGACGGCCAAAGCCGTTGTCGCCCGAAATCTTGTTGAGGGCGATGACGATCTCGGAGAGCTTCATCTTCTTGCCGTCGACGGCGACGGGCTTGCCGGCCTCAAACTCAATCTCGGTGTAGGTCGGGGTGTCGGGCGTGTCCTCGGGATTCTTGGTCATAACCCAAGCGTCGTCGAGCGGCTCGCTCCAGGGATCCTCCAGATGGCCGCACTCAATGGCGCGACCCCACAGGTTGTCGTCGATGGAATAGGGGTTGTCGTTGGCACCCTCGGGAACCGGCACGTTGTGGGCGTGGGCATAGGCGACCTCGTCGGGGCGGCATTTCAGATCCCACTCACGAACCGGGGCGATAACCTTCAGCTCGGGGTCGAGGGCCTTGACGGCAGCCTCAAAACGAACCTGGTCGTTGCCCTTGCCGGTGCAGCCATGGGCGACGTAGGTCGCATCAAACTCGTGAGCGACCTCAACGAGCTTCTTGGCGAGCAGCGGACGAGACAGGGCGGAGAGCAGCGGGTACTTGTTCTCATACATAGAGTTGGCGGCGATGGCCTTAGTCAGGAACTCATCGGAGAATTCGTCGCGCAGGTCGAGCACCTGGCAATCGAGAACGCCCAGGTCGAGCGCCTTCTGCTTCTTGGCGTCCAGGCCGGTCTCCTCCTGGCCCACGTTGCCGCAGACGCAAACGACATCGAGATTCTTCTCGTCTTGGAGCCACTTGACACATACGGATGTATCAAGACCACCGGAATATGCGAGAACGACTTTTTCCTTGCTCATGGCTGTTTCCTTTCGCCCTTGGTAGCTAGTTAGAACATCGGTCAGTTGCAAGTCATTTCGAGGTCAAAAACCGTGCAATATCAGGTTAAATAGCAAAAAGCAGCACAACATGCCCTAGAAACATGCAGCAATGTCGTGCTAAAACCCAACGACCTCAAAATGACTCTGTTGAGGCAATTCGCCCCATACGGACAGAGACGATTGTTATCGTCGTCGGGAAATTGCGCGCTGGCGTCGGATGGCATTGTCTGCAGTGGTGATGATCTTTACGAACTGCATCTGCCTCTCCTTTCACATATCGCCGGGCGCAATTCAAATATCGCAAACGGTACCTTTTCCTCGGTAAACGGGTCTTTTTCCGTCTCCGTTTTCGATGCTCGCTATATTACGCTAAAGTGCTAACAGCACAAGCGATAAATCCAAATTTCTGAAAAGTTTTTTCATTACTTTGTGAATCGTGATGCAAATACGCGCCAATCCTGCGAAAATACGCCCGATTACCAACTGGAGGGTTATTCCGCCCGAAACAAATTAGAAACGGGAAGGCGCGTTTTATGCAAACTTTTGAATCGGACGCCGCTATCGGCAACATTAAGCTTCTCGCCGTCGATATGGACAAGACATTGCTGACCGACGAGCGCGCACTGCCCCAGGGCCTCGATGAGCGCCTGGACAAGCTCGCCGAGGCTGGCATCGTGTTCTGTCCCGCCAGCGGACGCCCCGCTCCCAAGCTCGAGGAGATGTTCGAGGACATCAAGAGCCGCATCGCTTTTTGCCCCGATAACGGAGCCTGCGTTATCTACCGTGGCAACTATATCTATAAGAGCAATATCGATACTGCGCTCTATCACAAGGTCCTGGCGCATGCCGCGCAGGATCCGCGCGCCGTTCCCGTCCTGTGCTGCTATGACGATGCTTACGTTTTGGCGCGCGACCACAAGTACCATGACGAGATCAGCGTATACTATTCTGCCATTAACTACGTCGATACCTTTGAGGGCCTTGACATCGAGTCCAACAAGATCTCGATCTTCTTCCCCGCCTACGATGCCGAGCCCGCATTTCGCGAGGACTATAACCCCGCGTTCTCGGACCAGCTCTACGTTACCAATGCGGGCCGCGAGTGGATCGACTTTATGAACCTGGGCGTCGACAAGGGCTCGGGCGTGGCGCATCTGTGCGAGCAGCTCGGCATCGATATTGCAGACGCCGCAGCCGTGGGCGATACCTACAACGACATCCCCATGCTTGAGCGCGTCGGTCACAGCTTTATCGTGGACAACGCCGAGGAGCATATGAACGCACATGCTAAATGGCGCATTCCGAGCAACAACGACGGGGGCGTACTGACGCTCATCGACGCTATCCTGGCGGCACGTTAACGTTGCTCGTCGGACCTGGCCGGGCGAGGCGGGTAAGTTTTTCGTTCGGTCAGGTCCTGGGCTCGCTCGGAAAGCACATTTGGTGCTTTCCGGCTCGTGCGGAATCTACGAAAAACTTACCCGACTCGCCCGGCCAGGTCCTTGGGCTACTTGCTTGCCGCCTGGATGGCGTCTTGGCGCCTAGATACTTGGCTGAATTGTTTGAATTGAAAAGGGCTCATCGTTGATACGAGCCCTTTTTCTGTACGGTCAATTTGGCTAGGCTTCAGCCGCTTCGAGCTGCTGCGTCTCTTTGATCTTGGCGATCATGTCGATGCGGCGCTGGTGACGACCGCCTTCGAACTTGGCGTCGAGCCATTCGTCCACGATCATCTTTGCGAGCTCGGAGCCCACCACGCGGGCACCGAAGGCCACGATGTTGGTGTTGTTGTGCTCGCGGCTGAGTTTGGCCGAATAGGGCTCGGAGCATACCACGGCGCGCACGCCCTCAACCGCGTTGGCTGCCAGACTGATGCCCACGCCCGTGCCACAGATAAGAACGCCCAGATCGCACTCCCCTGCCGCCACGGCGCAGCCGACCTTGTAGCCGCTGATGGGATAGTCAAAACGCTCGGTGGAGTTGGTGCCAAAGTCCACGACCTCGTAGCCGCGCTCCTCCAGGTGCTCCTTGATGATGTTCTTGAGCTCGACGGCCACGTGGTCGTTACCGATTGCGATCTTCATTTACAGGTTCCTTTCGATCGAGCCACATGGCTCTTTGCTATTAACTGACATCCTCTGGCCTGCCGCGGTTAGTACTCCTCTCCCTGACGCAGCTTCTCAAGCGCTTCCGCATAGGTCATGTCCTTGCCAAACAATGCGCTCGTGCCCAAGATGAAGCCGTCGGCACCGATGGCCGAGAGTTCCTTGACGCGCGCGGGCGAGCAGGCGCCGTCGATCATGATCTTGAAGCCGTACTCATCCTTGAGAGCCGCAAGCTGTTCAATCTTCTTTTTAGTGAATTCGATAAACGCCTGCCCGGCAAAACCGGGATTGACCGTCATGACCATCACGTAGTCGCAGAGGTTGAGAATCTCCTCGAGCAGGGTCACCGCGGTATCAGGGTTGACGGCGATGCCCGCAGCGCAACCGAGCGCTTTGATGGCGGCGAGCGTCTTGACCACATAGCGCTCGGACTCGGGATGAATGTAGATGATATCAGCGCCCGCATCGGCAAAGAGGTCGATCTTGGCCGCCGGGTTCTCGATCATCAGATGCACGTCGACGAGCTTTTGCGTGGCAGCGCGCACGGCCTTGATGTCCTCGAGGCCCATCGCAAAGTTAGGTACAAAGCTACCGTCCATCACATCGCAGTGAAAGACATCGGCACCCGCGGAGTCGAGCTCGCGCACCGTGTTGGCAAGCTCGCCGTAATCGGCACACATCATACTGGGGCAGAGAAGCATAGATGATCCCTCGCAAATTCGTCCAAGAGCGTCATTTGGTTAATCGTATAACCAGCTGCGAATCTACCAAATTCCAGTGTATGAATCGGTAAGCGGTAGTTATTCACTCCGTGAACGGTACCTAATTCATGGTTAATCGTATAATCAAGTGTTAACCAAATAGGACGTTATAATTGTTAACCAGCAGGCGTTAACCAAGCTGGAGGTCCCATGGCGCAAAAACAGCTCTCAATGAAAGAAATCGCCCAACTTGCCGGGGTCTCCGTAGCCACCGTGAGCCATGTGGTCAACAACGTTGGCCGTTTCTCCGAGGACACGCGCAAACGAGTGCAGGATGTTATCGACCAGTACGGTTACGTTACCAACCAGTCCGCCAAGACGCTTCGCCAAGCGCAGTCGCGCTCCATAGGCATGATCGTGCCCGATATATCCAACGACTTCTTTTCCAAGATCGCCTACCACGTAGAGCGCACGCTTGCGGCGCAGGGGTACTCTGTCTTTGTCTGCAACAGCGGCAACGATCCGCAGCGCGAGCGCGATTACTTCCATAGCCTTGCCAGCAAGCAGGCCGACGGCATCATATGCATCTCGGGCCTGCGTGAGCTCACGGACGACATCGTCACGCGCGGTATCCCCGTGGTCTGCATCGACCGCATGCCGCAGTCGGACCTCGCCATCCCCCACGTGGGGACCGATGACGAACGCGGCGCCTACCTGGCAACGAGCGCACTCATTGACCGCGACTGCAAAAACATCCTCACCATCTCGAGCTTTACCGCAGACTACGACCGCAACGACCGCCTCACGGGCTATATGCATGCGCTCGCCGATCATGGCCTGCCGCTTCGCCGCGAGTACATGGCCTACGTCACCGGCCAGCGTCCTAGCATGGACGAGGCTCAGGATATCGTTGCCGGAATGATCGATGCGGGCATGCCGCTCGACGGCATCTTTGCCACAAGCGACCATTCGGCCGCAGGAGCGCTGCGCGCCGTGCAGGCAGCAGGTCTCAACGTGCCCGGAGACATCAAGATCGTGGGCTACGATGACTCCATCTACTCCAAGCTCACCACGCCGCAGATCACCACGGTTCAGCGCCACCCCGAGCTCATGGCACAAGGGGGTTGCAAGGCGCTCCTCGACCTCATCGCAGGCCGCACCCCCGCCATGGAGACCGTGGCCCCCGTAGAGCTCGTGCGCCGCAGGAGCTGCTAACCGCACAGAAAGACGCCGCGGGACGCATCCAAGCCTGAAAACGTTCCGCGGCGTCGGCATTGGCGACCTGCGACCATCGGGCGGCCAGAAGCGTCGCACCCATGGTCATCGCCCGCAAGCTCGTCGCTCGCTACTTGGCGTCGGCCCAGGTTATGCCGGTGCTGGCTTCGGCGATTAGGGGGACGCGGAGGTCTACTACGTGTTCCATGACGTCGCGGACCATGGCGGTGAGGCGCTCGACTTCGTTGACGGGGCACTCAAAGTCCAGTTCGTCGTGTACCTGCAGAATCATATGGGCGGCAAAGCCCTCTTCTTCCAGGCGGCGGCTTACGCGGGCCATGGCGATCTTGATGATGTCGGCCGCGGTGCCCTGCATGGGGTGGTTCATGGCCGTGCGCTCGCCAAAGCCGCGGAGCTGTGGGTTTTTGGCCTTGAGCTCGGGAATATGGCGTCTGCGGCCATACATGGTCTCGGCATAGCCCGTCTGCTTGGCACGTGCCACCACGTTGTCGAGGAACTTGCGCACGCCCGGGTAGGCCTCGTAGTAGCGATCGATCATGTCGCGCGCCTCGGCCATCGAGATGTGCAGCGACTGCGACAGGCCATAGGCCTGCTGGCCGTACACAATGCCAAAGTTCACGGCCTTGGCGCGACTGCGCAGGTCGGGTGTCACCTCGGACACCGGCACGCCAAATACGCGCGCGGCCGTCTCGGCATGGAAGTCCTCGCCCTCGTTGAAGGCGCGCACCAGGTGCTCGTCACCCGAAAGATGCGCGAGCAGGCGCAGCTCGATCTGCGAGTAGTCCACCGCCAAAAAGACGCTGCCCTCGCCCGCCGAGAACGCCGTCTTGACGGTACGACCCAGCTCAGAGCGCGTCGGAATGTTCTGCAGGTTCGGGTCGCTCGAGGACAGACGTCCCGTTGCGGTAATGGTCTGGTTGTACGTGGTGTGCACGCGACCGTCACCACGGCGCAGCGGGCCCAGCGTGTCCAGATAGGTCGACTTAATCTTGGACTTCTCGCGCCAGTCCAAAATCAGGCGCACGATCTCGTGGTCGCGGGCAAGGTCGCTCAACACCTTGGCGTTGGTCGAATAGTAGCCGCGCTTGGTCTTTTTGAGGCCCTTGGTCGGAAGCCCCATAACATCAAACAGCACGTGCGAGAGCTGCATGGGGCTGCCGATGTTAAAGGTCTCGTCGCCAGCCAGGTCGCGAATGCTGCGCTCAACCTCGGAAATCTGGGTCGCCAGGCCCTCGGACAGACTGTGCAGGCGGTCGGGGTCCACGAGCATGCCCGCGCGCTCCATCTTGGCAAGCACCGGCACGAGCGGCATCTCGATGCCATCGAACACGTTGGCGGCATTCTCACGGGCCATGCACTCGCGCAACGGTGCCACGAGCGCCAGCGTCAAGGCCGCAGTACGGGCGGCAGGCGCCGGAGCGTCCTCGCCGGCACCCTCTGCGCCGCGCGCCGCAGGCAGCGCCATCTGCAGATAGGTATCGGCCAGATACGCCTCATCGAACTCGGAGCGATCGGAATCCAGCAGATAGGCAGCGACCACGGTATCGAAGATACGCGTGGAATCAGCGGACAGCGGGTCCATGAGCTCGGGCTCAGAAGAGTCGACGGGCGAAAGCTCATGCAGCAGCGCCTTCGTATCCGGGCTCGCCACACGGCCTTCCATAAACAGACGCGCGAGCACGCCGGCAATCACGCCGTGGGCGAAGTTGAAGCCCTCAACCTCAGCCGCCGCACCGCTGTCGCCCTCCTCGAGCGCAAACAGGCCCTTGGACGTCGCCAACCACAGCGTGCGCGTCAGCCCAAAGAGCGCGCCCTCTTCCTTGTCATCGTCCACCACGGCGGCGACCCACTCGCCGACATCAATCGCGCGGGAGACCTCATCTGCAACGGCACCAAGCGCGTCAGTATCGCCGGCGGCTGCGCGCAAAACGGCGGGCATCTCAAACGTGCTGACAGTGGCAGCAGCGCCACCCTCGCCGCCGATCAGCGCCAAGAAACGGTTCTGCATGGCGGTGATGCCGAGCGTGCCCAGTGCCGCGGAAACCTCATCGGCGGAAAACGTCGGGAAGGACGTCGCCTCAAAATCGAGCTCAACGGGTGCATCGGTGCGGATGGTTGCGACCTTGCGGCTCAGCAGCGCATCATCGATGTGCGCGCGCAGGTTTTCTCCCATCTTGCCCTTGACCTCGTCGGCGTGTGCGATGACCTCGTCCAGGCTACCGTACTGCGCAATGAGCGCGCTCGCCTTTTTGGGGCCGATGCCCGGCACGCCGGGGATGTTGTCGGACGTGTCGCCCTTCAGACCATAAAAATCGGGCACGAGCGCCGGCGTGATGCCGTGATACAGATCGTCCACGCTCTCGGGCGTCATGATCGCCACGTCGGACAGGCCCTTGCGGGTCGAGACCACGTTAACGTGCTCGGTCACGAGCTGATACATATCGCGATCACCGGTCACCAGCAACATATCACAGCCGGCCTGCTCGCCCAGGCGCGCCATAGTGCCCAAGATGTCATCGCCTTCCCAGCCCTCGGACTGCAAAATCGGCACGTTGAGTGCGGCGAGCAGCTCCTTAATCATGGGAAACTGTGCGTGCAGATCGGGGTCCATGGGCGGGCGCTGAGCCTTGTACTGCGGCAGCATCTCCATGCGCACGCGCGGCTTGCCCTTGTCAAACGCCACGACAACGCCGTCGGGATTAAAGGCGTCAATCATCTTGAGGAACATATTCAAAAAGCCAAAGATCGCGTTGGTGGGACGACCGTCCGGCGCGTTCATGGTGGGCGGCACGGCGTGGAAGGCGCGGTGCATGAGCGAGTTGCCGTCGATGACGGCAAAGGTACGGCGCTTGTCAGACATATTGAATACCTCGCTTTGGGCTGGGCACGGCTTGCTCACACCAGTTTACACGCTCCCCGCCCCACAGCCACAGCACATCAAGCTTCCCCGCCGCCGCGGGCCCGCGCGTGATACGATGGCTCACGGTACATCAACCAGCACGATCGATCCGAAAGGAGCCTGCGTCATGGAGCGTCCCTGCGCATGGAAAAAGTACACGCCACAGCAAATCGAGGAGCTCGAGGAGCTTTGCCGCGGCTATAAGCAGTTTTTGAGTGAGAACAAGACCGAGCGCCTGTGTGTCAAGGCCGGCATCAAGATGGCCGAGGAGGCGGGCTACGTCGACCTGGAGACCGTGATCGCCGAAGGCCGCGAGCTCAAGGCAGGCGACAAGGTGTACGCCGCCAACCACGGCAAGGACCTTATGCTCGTCAACCTTGGAACCGCCCCGCTCGAGCAGGGCTTTAACATCCTGGGCGCCCACGTGGACTCGCCTCGCCTGGACCTCAAGCAAAATCCCGCCTTCGAGGCCGGCGACATGGCCTACCTCGACACGCACTACTACGGCGGCGTCAAGAGCTACCACTGGGTGGGCTCCCCGCTCGCGCTTGTGGGCGTCATCTGCAAAAAGGACGGCACCACCGTCGACATCAACATCGGCGACAAGGCTGACGACCCGGTCTTTACCATCTCCGACCTGCTGATCCACCTCTCGAGCGAGCAGATGTCCAAGCCGGCCAAGGACGCCGTCGACGCCGAGATCCTCGACGTGATCGTGGGCGGCCGCCCCGTCAAGTTTGACGAGGACGACAAGGACGCCCCCAAGGAGCCCGTCAAGCAGATGTTCTTGGATATCCTCAAGGAACAGTACGATGTCGAGGAGGAGGACTTCCTCTCCGCCGAGATCGAGGTCGTGCCCGCCGGCCCCGCCCGCGACATGGGTCTCGACCGCTCCATGATTTTGGGCTATGGCCACGACGACCGCGTCTGCGCTTACCCCTCCATGCTCGCCCAGATCAACGTGGCAGACGTCGAGCGTACGAGTATCACGCTCATCGTCGACAAGGAGGAGATCGGCTCCGTGGGCGCCACCGGCATGACGAGCCGTTTCTTCGAGAACACCGTCGCCGAGATCATGACGCTCGCCGGCGAGAGCAGCCCGCTGGCCCTGCGCCGCGCACTCGCCCGCAGCCGCATGCTCTCCTCTGACGTGTCCGCCGGCTTCGACCCGGGCTATGCCGGCAAGTTCGAGACCAAGAACGCAGCCTTCATGGGTCGCGGCCTGTGCTTTAACAAGTACACGGGCAGCCGCGGCAAGGGCGGCTCCAACGACGCCGACGCCGAGTATGTGGCCCTCATCCGCGACATCATGGACGAGGCCGGCGTGGACTTCCAGACCTGCGAGCTCGGCCGCGTCAACGCGGGTGGCGGCGGCACCATCGCCTACATCATGGCCGAGTATGGCATGAACGTCATCGACTCCGGCGTTGCCGTCCTGTCCATGCACGCCCTGTGGGAGGTCGCCAACAAGGCCGATATCTACGAGGCCTATCGCGGCTACAAGGCCTTCATCGAGCGCGCCTAACCAACCCTTCATCAGTTGCGGTGAAATACGGACTAAACTGGCCCATAAACGGCCAAAACAGACCGTATTCCACCGCAACTTCCTTTTTGGCAGAGGAGAGTCCATGCTGCAGGTCATCATTTCGCCCGCCAAGCAGATGCGTGCGGCCCAAGATGCTTTTGAAGTCCTGGGCATTCCACCTTTTGCGCACGAGACGGCTCGCCTCCACCGCGCACTGCTAGATATCGAGCGGAATGAAGGCAGCGGAGGTCTGCAGGCGCTCTGGAACGTGAGTGACAAACTGCTGGGGCCTTGCCTCAACACCCTGCATGAGTTTGGGCCCATCCTGAAAAACGGCGATCTCGACAATCCCGCACTCGCCCGTCACCTCTCCCCTGCCGTCATGTCCTATCACGGCATTCAATACCAGAGCATGGCACCCGAGGTGATGGATTCCGCGCAGCTCGCATGGCTGCAAGACCATCTGTGGATCCTATCGGGCCTTTACGGATGCGTACGCCCCTTTCATGCCGTTGAACCGTATCGGCTGGAGATGGGCGCGAAGCTTGCCGTCGACGATGCCCGAGACCTCTATGCGTTTTGGGGCGACAAGCTCGCACGGGCCATCGCTCCGGCAGGCTCCAACGCTACGATCGTCAACCTCGCCAGCGCGGAATACGCCAAAGCCGTTCTGCCCCGCCTCACCACCGATGCCACGGTCGTCACATGCCTCTTTGGCGAAGGCATCCGCAACGGCAAGCCCATCCAGCGCTCGACCGCCAGCAAAAAGGCACGCGGCTCCATGGTGCGCTGGATGGCAGAAAACAAGCTCGAGGATGTAAGCGGGCTCACCGCGTTCGACGTTGGTTATCGCCACTTTCCCGAGCTTTCAAATAAAAACACTTTGGTCTTCCTGAACGAACAGGCCTTGTAGGATCACCGCTACTTTTGAATGTGCCGCCTAGGCACGGCGTCTATTCCGCCAAGCCGTCGGCTTTGGCAATTTCATTTGTCGAGCCGTCCTGATAGGTAATCTTGACATGCTCAACCTCGGACACCGCAACACCCGTCGGAGGCTCCAGGCGCCATTCCGTCAGCGCAATGTCCATGGTCGTGGGAACGTCCCCCTGATCTTTGAGCTCGACCGACAGCGTCTTAAGCGACGCATCGAAGGTCACGCGCTCGATCTCTTCACCAGGAATGGAGCCACCGCTCAGCTGCAGCTGCACAAACTCGTCGCGCGGATACCAATAGTCGCCCGGCGCGGCCACCGTGTTACCACCAGCGACCTTCACCGTCATGATCGGCAGGGCATCGTCGGCCTCAAACTCCCAGGCAGCGCCGCCGCGACCACCATACGTCCAGATACAAAAGGCAATCACCAGCAC
Source organism: uncultured Collinsella sp. (assembly GCA_900543505.1). Classification (GTDB taxonomy): domain Bacteria; phylum Actinomycetota; class Coriobacteriia; order Coriobacteriales; family Coriobacteriaceae; genus Collinsella. The sequence goes on from UQSB01000031.1 coordinate 23,919, forward strand.
GGCAAGCACCGCAAAGCCAATCGCGACAAGGCCATGGTGCGCACGGCTTTCCTCGGCCGATACATCCCATTGCGTCTCTCGATATAGATGCTTGTCTTCCATGTTCGCCTCCCCACAGGCACGCTCGTTGGCCCAATCGTACCCATTCAGGCTATACTTGAGCCCATGACATAACGGGGAGCTTGCAGGACAAGACGACAGGCTGAGATTGGGCGCGCCCGCCCTGACCCGCAAACCTGATATGGGTAATGCCAACGAAGGGAGCCGTGCCAATGAGCACACAGACCGAGCCCAAGCTCGTCACGCAAATCGACTTCGCCCGCACCGGGCAGATCACACCGCAGATGAAGGAGGTTGCCGAGCGCGAGCATCGCGACCCCGAGTACATCCGCGAGCGCGTGGCAGACGGCCGCATCGCCATTCCCGCCAACATCGTGCATATCAAAAAGGGCATGCGCGCCTTTGGTGTCGGCGAGGGCCTGTCCACCAAGGTCAACGTCAACCTGGGCATCTCGGGCGACAAGGCCGATGCCGCCGAGGAGTGGAAGAAGGTCAAGATTGCCGAGGACTTTGGCGCCGACGCCATCATGGACCTCTCCAACTCGGGCAAGACGCGCCAGTTCCGCCAGCAGCTCATCGACGAGACGCCACTCATGGTGGGCACCGTCCCCATGTACGACGCCATCGGCTACATGGAAAAGCCGCTGGTCAAGCTGACCAAGGACGACCTGTTCGAGGTCGTGCGCGCGCATGCCGAGGACGGCGTGGACTTTATGACCATCCACTGCGGCATCAACAAGTCGGTCACTAAGACCTTTAAGGAGACCGGCCGCCTGATGAACATCGTCAGCCGCGGCGGTTCGCTGCTGTTTGGCTGGATGGAGGTCACCGGCAACGAAAACCCCTTCTACGAGTACTTTGACGAGCTGCTCGAGATTTGCCACGAGTACGACGTGACGATTTCGCTCGGCGACTCCTGCCGCCCGGGCTGCCTCTACGACTCCAACGATGCCACCGAGACCGCCGAGATGATCGAGCTGGGCAAGCTGTGCAAGCGCGCATGGGCCGCCGGCGTCCAGGTCATGGTCGAGGGACCGGGCCACATGGCGCTCGACGAGATCGCCGCCAATATGAAACTGCAGAAGCGCCTGTGCCACAACGCCCCGTTCTATGTGCTCGGGCCGCTGGTGACCGATATCGGTGTGGGATACGACCACATCACCGCCGCCATCGGTGGCGCCATCTCCGCCAGCTCCGGCGCCGACTTCCTGTGCTACGTGACGCCGGCCGAGCACCTATGCCTGCCCAACGCCCAGGACGTGCTCGATGGCCTCATG
>UQSB01000032.1 GCA_900543505.1 uncultured Collinsella sp.
AGGGTCGCTTCCGTCAGAACCTGCTGGGTAAGCGTGTCGACTACTCCGGCCGTTCGGTAATCGTTACCGACCCCAAGCTGCTGCTGCACCAGTGCGGTCTGCCCAAGACCATGGCGCTGGAGCTCTTCAAGCCCTTCGTCATGAAGCGCCTGGTCGAGCTCGGCAAGGTCGAGAACATCAAGGGCGCCAAGCGCGCTATCGACCGTGGTGCCACCTTTGTGTGGGACATCCTCGAAGAGGTCATCGACGGCCGCGTCGTGCTGCTCAACCGTGCACCGACCCTGCACCGTTTGTCCATCCAGGCCTTTGAGCCGGTGCTGGTCGAGGGCAAGGCCATCCACCTGCACCCGCTGGTCTGCTCGCCCTTCAACGCCGACTTCGACGGCGACCAGATGTCCGTCCACGTGCCGCTGTCCAGCCAGGCTCAGGCCGAGGCTCGCGTGCTCATGCTCTCTGCGAACAACCTGCGCTCGCCGGCATCCGGCAAGCCGGTCAACATCCCCTCGCAGGACATGATCATCGGTGTGTACTACCTGACCCAGGTCCGCGACGGTCTGCCGGGCGAGAACCACGTGTTCGCAAGCTTCGACGATGCGCTGCACGCCTATGACTGCCGCTCCGAGGTCGACATGCAGGCCAAGATTCAGGTCCGTGTGTCCGCTGCCGACGCCAATGTCATCAACGAGGACGGCACCCGTATCTTCCGCGTCAAGAACGGCAAGAACGAGTTTGTCGACTACGACGTCACCGGCAACAAGACCGCGCGCTTCGAGACCTCTATTGGCCGCATCATCTTCAACCGCCAGTGCCTGCCCGAAGACTATGAGTTCATGAACTATAAGATGGTCAAGGGCGATGTGGCCAAGCTGGTTGCGGACTGCTGCGATCGCTATCCCGAGGCCAAGGTCGGTCCGATCCTCGACGCCATCAAGTACTCCGGCTTCCACTACGCTACCCGCGCCGGCCTCACCATCTCGGTGTGGGACGCTCTCATCCCTGCCGAGAAGCAGGAGCTGCTCGACCGCGCCCAGGCCAACGTCGACCAGATCAACGAGTACTTCGAGGAGGGCTTCATCAACGAGACGGAGCGCCACATCGAAGTCGTTAACGAGTGGACCGCTTGTACCGATAAGGTCGCAGCGCTCATGCTCGACTTGTTCGACGAGGAGAACCCGCTCTACATGATGGCCGACTCCGGCGCCCGTGGTTCTAAGACCCAGCTGCGTCAGCTCGGCGGCATGCGTGGCCTGATGGCAGACATGTCTGGCGAGACGATCGACCTTCCCATTAAGGCGAACTTCCGCGAGGGCCTGCTGCCGCTCGAGTACTTCATTTCGACCTACGGCGCCCGTAAGGGCCTGGTCGATACCGCATCCCACACCTCGGACTCTGGTTACCTGACCCGTCGTCTGGTCGACGTGGCCCAGGACGTCATCGTCCGCGAGGAGGACTGCGGTACGCACGAGGGCGTCACCTACAACCTCATCATCCCCGGCACCACCGACCTCAACACCGACCTCGTCGGCCGTTGCTTCATCGAGGACGTCGTGGCCCCCGATGGCACCGTGCTCTTTGAGCAGGACGGCTACATCGAGAAGGTCGCCGACATCCAGAAGATGGTCGATGCCGGCCTCAAGAAGGTCAAGCTTCGCGCGCTGCTCACCTGCCGCTCCAAGTACGGCGTGTGCCAGAAGTGCTACGGCTGGGATCTTTCCACCCGTCGTCCGGTCGCCATCGGTACCGCGGTCGGCATTATTGCCGCCCAGTCCATCGGCGAGCCCGGTACGCAGCTTACGATGCGTACTATTCACTCCGGCGGCGTCGCTGGCGTCGACGATATTACGCAGGGTCTGCCTACGGTCAGCCGTATGTTCGATATCGTCGGCAACGTCAACGAGAAGATCCTGGGTCGCGAGGCCGAGCTGGCTCCGTACTCCGGCCACCTCTCGATTAAGCCCGAGAAGTCCGAGTACGTGCTGACGCTCACCGACTCCGAGGATCACACCCGTGTCCTCGACGAGCGTCGCGTCCCCGCTTCGGTGCGCTTCATGCCCGAGATCGAGGACGGCTGCGAGGTTCGCGCCGGCGACCAGATCACCAAGGGCTTCGTCAACTTCCGCAACCTGCGCAAGCTGACCGACATCGAGTCGACGATGCACACCTTCGTCGAGAGCGTTAAGGACGTCTACACCAGCCAGGGCGTCGACCTGAATGACAAGCACATCGAGGTGCTCGCACGTCAGATGCTGCGTCGCGTTCAGATCACCAACCCCGGCGACTCCAAGTACCTGCTTGGTCAGTACGTCGACCGCTATGAGTTCGCCGACGAGGTTGAGCGCGTTGCCCGTCTGGGCGGTCAGGCTCCCGTGGCCGAGCCCGTCATCCTGGGTACGCTCAAGGTCGCGTCCAACATCGACTCCTGGCTGTCGAGCGCTTCGTTCATCCGTACCGCCGGCGTCCTTACCGAGGCTGCCATCGAGGGCAAGGTCGACCACCTGCTCGACCTCAAGTCCAACGTCATCGTCGGTAAGAAGATTCCGGCTGGTACCGGCCTCAAGCCGTACGCCAACGCCAAGCTGACGTATCGTACGGCCGACGGCTACGTGGACATCGACGGCCCGGCTTCGCCCAACGCCAAGTCGCTGCCCGAGTGGGCTCCGGTTGAGCTCAAGGACCTGGACGAGCAGCTCCCGCAGCAGCTCGACTGGGCCGGCTACGACGAGTTCGGTGGTGCTGACGGTTCGTTCACCCGCAACGGCCACACCATCTCCGCCGAGAAGGCTCGCCTGTACCTGTTCGACGACCTGGGCGTGTCGCAGCGCTGGACCAACAAGTTCAGCGAGGTCGGCATCGAGACGGTCGGCGACCTGGTTGGCAAGTCCGAGGAGGATCTGCTGCGCATCGATGGTATCGGTGCCAAGGCGATCGAGGAGCTCCGTGACGGTCTGGAGGCCCACGACCTGCTCTACATCCTCGAGAACAACGACGACGTTGCCGACGAGGAAGACCTCTCGCAGCTGCTGCAGATGGTCTTTAGCCCCGACGGTCCGGACGACATCCTGCTGGGCACCTCCGCCACGCCGACGCATCACGCCGACGCCGACGAGGAGCTCCTGGGCGCCCCGATCGACGACAAGAAGGCTCCCGCCAACGGTGCCATCAACGAGGACATGGCTTCCCTCGACGAGCTACTCAACCAGCTCGTAGACACCGACGACGCCGAAGAGGCCAAGGACAACGACGAGGAATAATTTCCTAGTACGTTAACCGCCCTTCCAAAGACCCGCTTCCCAACATGAACTGCGTCCCAAATCTTGGACGCCCTAAATAGCGACTAGGCCGCGAGGGCCTGATTCCGGAACTCCTCCGGGGTCAGGCCCTTCAATCTTACCTGCCTCCGGCTCGTGTTCCAGTGGACTATGTATTCCTCCAGGTCGCGTTTGAAATCCTCGAACGTCTCCCACTCGCGGCCCCGGTAGAACTCGTCCTTGACGTGGCCGAAGAGCTGCTCGGTGGCGGCGTTGTCGATGCAGTTCGCCTTCCTGGACATGCTCTGGACGATGCCGGCGGCCTCGAGCCTGGATGTGTACGAGGCGTGCTGGTACTGCCAGCCCCGGTCCGAGTGCATGGTCGGGGCGGCGCCCTCGGGGATCTTGGACAGCAGCTCGTCGAGCATCCTGACCTGCTGGGCCATGTCGGGCGTGGTCGATATGTCGCTCGCCACAATCTCCTTGGTGCAGAAGTCCAGCGTCGGGGCCCAGTAGGCCTTGCCGCCCGCCACCTTGAACTCGGTGACGTCCGTTCCCAGCTTCCGCCACGGGGCCCCGGCGTCGAAATCCCTCGCGATCACGTTCTCGAACGTCCTGCCGACGACGCCCCTGTACGAGTTGTACCTGTGGTAGGCCGTCTCGCGTCTGATACCGCAGCGAATCCCCATCTCGCGCATCATCTTGAGCACGGTCTTGTCGGCTATCACGGCCCCCTCTTCCGCCCTGAGGCACATCGCTATCTGCCGGTGCCCGCAGCCGTTGGCGGTGCGCGAGAAGATCTCGGCGGCCGCCTCCCAGAGCTCGGGGCGCGTGGGCCTCGGCGGGTGCGCGAGGGCGTAGTAGTAGGTCGACCGCTTGAGCTCGGCGCATGCGAGCAGGTGCCCGAGCGCGTGCCCCTCGGCGCGCAGGGCCGCGACCGCTTCGGCCTTCGCCCTGGTCAGAGCCCGTCCCTCTCGACCAGGGCGCGTAATTTTTTTAGGTAGGCCACCTCGGCCTCGAGCCTACGGCACCGCTCCTCGAGCTCCTCCTCGCGGGTCCGCGGCCTCGCCTTGGAACCCTTCGGCCGGCCCTTGGGCCTCGGGCGCAGGGCCTCCGCGCCGCCCCGGCGGTACAGCGCGCACCACTTCTTGAGCGGCGACATCGACATTATGCCGAACGCCGCCATCGCCTCGGTCTTCGTCATGCCGCCGTCGACGACGGCGGAGGCGGCGGCGACCTTCTGCTCGTATGTGTACCTGCCCTGCTTTCCGTCCATGCGCAGCAGCACCTCGCTCCCGAATGCGCGGTATATCTCCTGCCATCTTCTCACGGCTTCCACGGGAAGCGAAAGGGCAATCGCGGCAGATTTATACCCGTGCCCGAGCTCGAAGAGCCCTATGGCCGCCTTCCTGGCCTCGATATCATGCTTCACTCTCAAATCAACGCGCATAAAGAAAGCCTCCCATTTCTCATGTCCAAGAAATGGGAGGCAGTTCAACAGGGGAGCGGGTCTTTTTTGGTGAGGAACGTTGCCCCGACGAGCACGTCGGATTCCCGGAACGGGCGGCCCGCTGTTAAAGTTTGTCGCGAGTTCCGCACGCAAAGGAAAGCACTTAATGTGCTTTCCTTTGCGTGCGGAACTGTAGAGCAGCAAACTTAAACAGCGGGCCGCCCGTTCCGGGAATCCGTCCCCGCGCACAGAAGGGGATTCCTTTTGCCAATAAGGGACAGGTTTATTTTGGTCGGTTTTTCATGCTTGAATTTGAAACATTTCGCCCGATAAGAGCGTATCTATGGTGAGGGCCTCATCAAGAATCATTAACGTCACCGGGAGGTGATTATGGAAGAACAAGCTTTTAGACAGGCGGTCGAAGACCACCGGGATGTCGTGTTTCGGATCGCATTGACGTATCTGCGTGATCGCGCTGACGCCGACGATGTCGCTCAAGACGTCTTTCTTAAGTTGCTCAAAAGCGACGCGCAATTTGAAAACTGGGAGCATCTTCGTCGATGGCTTATCCGGGTCACGATCAATGAATGTAAATCTCTCTTTCGAAAGCCGTGGAGGCGCGTGGAGGATATTGAGAATCTGGCCGATTCGCTTTCGACAGCGCAGGATGAGACCAAGGCCGTCCTGTCAGATGTCATGCGGCTTCCGGAACGATTCCGTATCCCCATCGTGCTCTATTACTATCTGGGCTTCTCGACTTCAGAAATTGCCGAGTTACTGCATGTGCCAGCCGCGACCGTTCGAACGCGTTTAGCTCGCGGCAGATCGAAGCTCAAGTTCATCCTAGAGGAGGGCGACCGTGAAATCCAACCAGATCAAGCAGGCCTTCGAGTCCGTCCAAGCCGATAGCGATCTTGCTGACCGTGTTCTTTATGCCGCTGCTGGCGAGCCGCTTCGCCGAAAGGGTCACGCGAAGCCTCTGTATGTTGCCGTAATCGGATGTCTTGCCGGAGTGCTGGCGACCGGAGGGGTCGCCTACGCTGTTGTCAATTCCAGTTATTTTGCCTCTGCCTGGGGAAACCATGGCAACGGAGAGTCCGTTACCTGGACAAATGGCGGCTCGTCGGGGACGAAATATACCTACACCAGAGAGTTTGGTGATGGTATCGCGCCCCAAAGCCTGGAGGGTGCAGTCCAGAAGGTCAATCTGTCCGTCGAGGGCAACGGCTATACGCTCGACATTCATGAGATGGCAATCGACGAGAACGGTTGCGGTGCTGTGACGTTTACATTGTCCAATCCGAATGGCGTTAACTACTACAAGCCGGCGGCAGAGCTTGGCGAACTTGTTCTCTATGGTGAAGAAGAAGGGGGCGTCAGTACACCCAGCATGAACTTCGGCGAGGAATGGGCTGATACACGCTGCACCATTGATAAAGACACATCAAGCGACACGGTCATTAACGGCACGATGTACTTTGCATCTTGGAATCGCGATCGAGATTTACGACATGCGGTCACCTGGAATATCAGTTGGACGGAGGGCAAAGGTGAGGATGCGAAGGTGATCGAGGTATCGACGCCAGAGTTTAACGTCGGAGCGCACGTCGATACAAAAGAACTCCGCTCCGATGACTCGCCTCTCGAGATCAGTCCGTTTTCCATCCAGACGCACATCGATGATCTGGGCTATGAAGCAGTTGATCATAAACTGACCGTCACCTACAAGGATGGGTCAGAGCAGATTATCGAAGATGACGACGCAGGGGCGTACAATTCCTATGTTTCGATGGGACGCAATAGCGGAGAGAACATTTGGGTGCCAACGAAGTTGATTGATGTCGACCAAGTGGTTTCAGTAACGCTCGAAGGCACACGCTGCACTTCAACAGGGGGCGCCGAAACGTCGGAACCCTTTACCATCGTCTATTCGTAAGATTTGGGGCCGCTTTCTACTAGGGGAAGCGGCCTTCTTTGCGGTAAATGGGCGGTTAGACCGCACGATATTCGCCTGCATTCCTGAAGTATGCGGCAAAATCTTGATGGGTCGACCACACCGTATATGCTCAAGCGCTCTACCTGCGGGTTTATTATCGCAAAACCCCGGTACGCTCGGCGGGTCCAGAATTTGCCGCATACTTCCGAAAGCGCCGCCGATTTCCATGCGACAGGTGAGAGCAGATCACCGTTGGAGCGCGACGTTTCCCCAGATAAAACCGACCAAAATAAACCTGTCCCTTTTTGGCAGGTAACGTTGCCCCGACGAGCGCGTCGGATTCCCGGTCCGGGCGGCCCGCTGTTTAAGTTTGTCGCGAGTTCCGCACGCAAAGGAAAGCACTTAATGTGCTTTCCGTCTTGCGCAGGACTGTAGAGCAGCAAACTTAAACAGCGGGCCGCCCGGGCCGGGGATCCGCCAGCGCGCACAGGAGGGGATTCCTTTTGTGTAGGCTTTGCGGAAATGTGCCAATTTTGGGATACGCCAGGCGGCGTGGTCTGTTGACGGCACAGCTAACGCCACGTATCCTATCGAACTGCGTGTTTCGTAGGGGGATGCTGACCCCTCGATTCAAGCCGTTGCACTTTACAGAAAGCTGGAATCATTCGAGAAGGAGTACGCTTTGCCTACTATTAACCAGCTGGTTCGCCAGGGCCGTCGTTCCGTGCCCAAGAAGTCCAAGAACGCTGCTCTGCAGCACAACTCCCAGAAGCGCGGCGTGTGCACCCGCGTCTTCACCACGAGCCCCAAGAAGCCGAACTCGGCTCTTCGTAAGGTTGCCCGTGTTCGCCTTGTCAACGGCATCGAAGTTACTGCTTACATCCCGGGTGAGGGCCACAACCTGCAGGAGCACTCCATCGTGCTCGTCCGCGGCGGTCGTGTCCGTGACCTCCCTGGTGTCCGTTATCACGTCATCCGTGGCGCCTACGACGCTGCTCCGGTCCAGAACCGTATGCAGGCCCGTTCCAAGTACGGTGCTAAGCGCCCCAAGGCTAAATAAGCCAGATAACGTTTTGATACTTTCGCCGTGTGCCGCCTTGAGCGCCGCACGGTAGACACTTAAGGAGATTTCACATGCCGCGTCGTGCAGCAGCTAATCGTCGTGAGGTTCAGCCTGACGCCGTTTACAACAACCGCCTGGTGACTCAGCTCATCAACAAGGTCCTTCTTGACGGCAAGAAGGCCACCGCTGAGCGCATCGTTTACACCGCTTTCGAGATCGTTGCCGAGAAGTCCGAGGGTGGCGACGCTCTCGCTACCTTCAAGAAGGCTATGGACAACGTCAAGCCCACGCTCGAGGTTAAGCCCAAGCGTGTCGGTGGCGCTACCTATCAGGTCCCGATGGAGGTCAACTCCCGTCGTTCCACCGCTCTGGGTATCCGCTGGATCGTCAACTTCTCCCGCGCTCGCAAGGAGAAGACCATGGCCGAGCGTCTCGCCAACGAGATCCTCGACGCTTCCAACGGCCTGGGCGCTTCCGTCAAGAAGCGTGAGGACGTCTTCAAGATGGCCGAGGCCAACCGCGCGTTCTCTCACTATCGTTGGTAAGTTAAGGTAAGGAACTAACATGGCTAAGCCTAAGTACAAGCTTTCCGATACCCGTAACATCGGCATCATGGCTCACATCGATGCCGGTAAGACCACCACGACCGAGCGTATTCTTTACTACACCGGTAAGACCCACAAGATCGGTGAGGTCCATGAGGGCGCTGCCACCATGGACTGGATGGTTCAGGAGCAGGAGCGCGGCGTAACCATTACCTCCGCTGCTACCACGTGCTTCTGGAACAAGGACGGTAAGGACTACCGCATCCAGATCATCGACACCCCGGGCCACGTTGACTTCACCGCCGAGGTCGAGCGCTGCCTGCGCGTCCTCGATGGCGCTGTCGCCGTCTTCGACGCCGTTGCCGGCGTTCAGCCCCAGTCTGAGACCGTTTGGCGTCAGGCTTCTACCTTCAACGTCCCCCGCATCGCCTTCATCAACAAGTATGACCGCGTGGGCGCTGACTTCTTCAACGCTATCGAGACCATGAAGGATCGTCTCGACGCCAACGCCGTGGCCGCTCAGGTCCCGATGGGCGCCGAGGACAACTTCTGGGGCGTCATCGACCTGGTCACCATGACTGCATGGGACTTCAAGGCCGACGAGAAGGGTATGACCTACCCCGAGCCGATGGACGAGATCCCGGCTGAGTTTGCCGACATCGCTGCCACCAAGCGCGAGGAGCTCCTCGACGCTGCTGCCAGCTTTGACGACGAGCTCATGGAGAAGATCCTCATGGAGGAGGACTTCACCGTCGAGGAGCTCAAGGCTGCTCTGCGCAAGGGCGTTCTGGCCAACGAGCTCAACCTCGTCTTCGTGGGTTCCGCCTACAAGAACAAGGGCGTTCAGGAGCTGCTCGACGCTGTCGTCGACTACCTGCCCAGCCCGCTTGACGTCGAGGCCGTCACCGGTACCGATCCGGACACCGGCGAGGAGATTCAGCGTCATCCTTCCTTCGACGAGCCCTTCTCCGGCCTGGTCTTCAAGATCATGACCGACCCGTTCGTCGGTAAGCTCACCTACGTCCGCGTTTACTCCGGCCGCGCCGAGTCCGGCTCCTACGTTGTCAACGCTTCCAACGGTCAGCGCGAGCGCCTCGGCCGCATCCTCGAGATGAACGCCGCCGAGCGTATCGACCGTGACGACGCTGCCGCCGGCGACATCGTCGCTTGCGTCGGCTTCAAGAACTCCACCACCGGTGACACCCTGTGCGCCGAGGGCAAGGAGATCGTCCTCGAGAAGATCGAGTTCGCTAAGCCCGTTATTGACGTTGCCATCGAGCCCAAGACCAAGGCCGAGCAGGACAAGATGTCCCTGGCTCTGACCAAGCTCGCCGAGGAGGACCCGACCTTCCAGGTGTCCACCAACCACGAGACCGGCCAGACCATCATCGCCGGCATGGGCGAGCTGCACCTCGAGATCATCGTCGACCGTCTGCTCCGCGAGTTCAAGGTTGACGCTAACGTCGGTAAGCCCCAGGTTGCCTACCGCGAGACCGCTGGTCACGACGTCGAGAAGGCTGAGGGCAAGTTCGTCCGTCAGTCCGGTGGTCGCGGTCAGTACGGCCACGCCGTCATCAAGCTCGAGAAGATGGAGGAGGGCTTCGGCTACGAGTTCGTCAACGCTATCGTCGGCGGCGTCGTGCCCAAGGAGTACATCCCGTCCATCGACAAGGGCATCCAGGAGGCCCTGAACACCGGTGTTATCGCCGGCTTCCCGGTCCTCGACGTCAAGGTCACCCTGTTCGACGGTTCTTACCACGAGGTCGACTCCTCCGAGGCCGCCTTCAAGATCGCCGGTTCCATGGCTATCAAGGACGCCCTCAAGAAGTCCGATCCGCAGCTGCTCGAGCCGATCATGGCTGTCGAGGTCGAGACCCCCGAGCAGTACATGGGCGACGTTATGGGCAACCTCTCCGGTCGCCGCGGCAAGATCGAGGGCATGGAGGATCGCAAGAACAGCAAGCTCATCCGTGCCAAGGTGCCGCTGGGCGAGATGTTCGGTTACGCTACCGACCTTCGCTCCCAGACCCAGGGCCGTGCATCCTACACGATGCAGTTCGACTCTTATGAGCCCGCGCCCAAGTCCATCGTGGACGAGGTCATGAGCAAGAACGCCTAAGTTCGAGCTCCCTGTTACGTAATCCGCGAGATCATCTCTCGCACTCTTTGGAGGTTTAAGTTGGCTACCCAGAAGATCCGCATTCGCCTCAAGGGCTATGATCACGAGGTCGTCGATCAGTCCGCGAAGCTCATCGTCGAGACCGCTCAGAAGACCGGTGCTCGCGTTTCCGGTCCTGTCCCCCTGCCCACTGAGCGCAACCTGTACACGGTTATCCGCTCGCCGCACGTGAACAAGGACTCCCGTGAGCAGTTCGAGATGCGCACCCACAAGCGCCTCATCGACATCCTCGACCCCACCTCGGGCACCGTTGATTCGCTCATGCGTCTCGACCTCCCCGCTGGTGTCGACATCGACATCAAGCTCTAAGCGATATCGCTCATAGCTTACAGAGCCCCGCTGCCATTTTGGTAGCGGGGCTCTTTTGTTTTGAATGATGACCTTGGGGGGGCCGGGTAATGCTGTCGAGCGGGTGGCTGTGGCGCCTTATTTACCCATGGGACGCAGCGATGCCTCCTCAAAATGGAAGGAACGTAAGCCGTCTTCCGTTTCGATACACGCGCGACCAAAGGCATCGACCGTTTGAAAGATGCCACGTGCCAGCTCGTCACCGGCAGGGGAACGGGCGATAACGTGCTCCCCAATCCAATTGAGATGAGCGACATAATCATCGTGAACGGGCGCGATCGGACCAGCGTCTTCTTCCATGGCGTTGAGCAGATCTACCCACGCGTCCACAGCGTTTACGACGGTGTGATAGACCTCCTTGAGTAGGACATCGACGGTGGGAACATTCTCGTTGAGGTCTGACAGACCGATTGCCGGCAGGCCGCTATCGGGAACCTCCGAGGGCACATAGTTCACATTGACGCCAATGCCGCAGACGGCAAAGGGCTTGCCCTCGTTGTCACGAGCCGCCTCGACCAAGATGCCGCCGAGCTTATGTCCTCGTGCGACGAGGTCGTTGGGCCATTTGAGGCCGATCTCGTTAGCAAGACCTTGCGCCTCGAGCGCCTCGAGCACCGCTAGGCCGCTGACGGCGGCAAGGCCAGAGTACTTGGCGGGATTAACACGAGGACGTAGGACAATCGAGAGCAACAGGTTGCCGGCGGTTGAATCCCACTTGTGGCCGCGTCGGCCGCGTCCTGCCGTTTGCGCGCGGGCGGCAAGCCCCGTGCCGTGCGGCGCTCCCTGTTTTCCTGCCTCGAGCAGGTCATCGTTGGTCGATCCGGTTACGTCGACTATCGTTAATTGGGCATCCATAGCGGCTGCTACCTCCTTAATGAATAAGTGAATGACGCAATGGTGTCGAGAGATAGACACAATGTGAAGCCTTTGTCGCATTTGGACAATTTAATGTTAACACGTCAACAAAGCGAAGAATGCGCTATCCTCTCTTGGTCGATGTAAACACGTCAACAACTCAAAGGAGGTTAGTGATGGGTTTCACGATTCTTGGAACAGGCTCGGCGCTTCCCAAGCGCAGTGTTTCCAATGACGAGCTGTCCGAGTTCCTCGATACCTCGGATGAGTGGATTTTTACCCGCACAGGCATCAAGAGCCGCCATGTGTGCACCACCGAGTCGCTCGACGACCTTGCCGTGGCAGCGAGCGAGCAAGCGCTCCAGACGTCCGGAATCGATGCGAGTCAGCTGGATCTTATCGTCTGTTCGACGACGACGGGCGACCATCTCGTTCCCGCCGAAGCGTGCGCCGTTGCTGAGCGCCTGGGTGCCACATGTCCTGCCTTCGACGTTTCGGCGGCTTGTGCCGGCTTCGTATTTGCGCTCGATGTCGCCGAGGGCTATATCGCCCGCGGTCGTGCCAGGCGCGTGCTTATCGTTGCTGCCGAGCAGATGACGCGCGCGCTCGACTGGACCGACCGTGCCACCTGCGTGCTCTTTGGCGATGGCGCGGGTGCTGCGGTCATAGAGGCTGGGGGAGAGAATCCCCTCGCCGTTGAGCTTTCGACGTCGCCTGACGTCGAAACACTGCGTGTCCCCGGATTGGCGGGCTCCTCGCCGTATAAGACAGCGCAGGACCGCGAAAGCGTGCTGTCCATGAACGGTCGTCGTGTGTTCAAGTTCGGCGTCAATGCCATCTGCGACATGGTCCATAAGCTTGCGAGCGATGCGAGCATTGCGGTCGAAGACATCGATCATTTTGTATTCCATCAGGCTAACGAACGAATCCTGAGCCAGGCGGTCAAGCGCTTAGGTGTGCCGGACGACCGTGTGGTCCGAACGTTGCGTGAAACCGGCAATATTTCGAGCGCCTGCATTCCCTTTGCGCTTGATCGGCTGGCGCGCACCAACGCACTGAATGCGGGCGACACCATCGCCCTCGTTGGATTTGGCGCCGGCTTGGATGTAGGTGGCTATCTACTTCGCTGGAAGTAGTTGCACATAGGAAATGAAAACGCCCCTGGGGCACAAACAAAGGAGAACTACCATGGCAGATCAGAAGACCTTCGAGCGCGTTTGCGACGTTATCCGCGAGACCGCCGGCCTTGACGATGTCGAGATGAAGCCCGAGTCCACGCTCGAGGAGATTGGCCTCGACAGCCTGGGTACCGTCGAGATCCTCGTTGCCGTCGAGGACGAGTTTGGCATTGAGCTCGATACCGAGGAGAACCCCAAGACGGTCGGCGAGTTCGTCGATACGGTCGAGGCGGCATTGGAGAAGTAGTGATGCTCAAGTCTCCTCTCTGCGATCTGCTCGGCATCGAAAAGCCTGTGTTCCAGGGCGGCATGGCCTGGATTGCTGACGCCTCGCTGGCATCGGCCGTGTCCGAGGCAGGCGGCTTAGGCATTATCGCGGCCATGAATGCCGATGCCAACTGGCTGCGCGATCAGATTCACGAGCTGCGCGCCAAGACGGATAAGCCCTTTGGCGTCAACGTTATGCTCATGAGCCCGTTTGTCGACGAGGTCGCACAAGTGGTGATTGATGAGCGGGTGCCCGTTGTGGTGACCGGCGCCGGCAATCCCACCAAGTACATGAAGGCGTGGAACGAGGCGGGCATCAAGGTCATCCCGGTCGTTGCCTCGGTGGCGCTGGCGCGTCTCGTGGCGCGTCGCGGGGCCACCGCCGTGGTTGCCGAAGGCACCGAATCAGGCGGCCATATTGGCGAGACCTCGACGATGGCACTGGTGCCGCAGGTTGTCGATGCGGTCGATATTCCCGTGGTCGCGGCTGGCGGTATCGCCGATGGCCGCGGTGTGGCGGCCGCCTTTATGCTCGGCGCTGCCGGCGTCCAGGTGGGAACACGCTTTCTGGTCGCAAACGAGTGCACCGTATCCGAACAGTACAAAGAGCTGGTGCTCAAGGCAGGCGACACGTCGACGCGCGCGACCGGTCTTGACGGGACATCCGGTTCGTGCCCTCAAGAGCCCCTTCACCAACGCGTATGCCAAGAACGAGGCGGCGGGCGCAAGTCCCGAGGAGCTCGGGGCCATGGGCACGGGTGCGCTTCGCAAGGCGGCAAAGGACGGTAATTACGAAGAGGGTTCGTATTTGTGCGGACAGATTGCCGGCATGGTCAACGAGCGCCAGAGCGCTCGCGAAATCGTCGACGATCTGGTCGATGGCGCCGAGCATGTCCTGAAGGGTGCGTTCGCATGGGTAGCGTAGCGTTTCTGTTTGCCGGTCAGGGTGCCCAGCATCCCGCGATGGGCGTCGATCTTATCGAAGCATCGCCGGCGGCTGCCGAAGTGTTCGCCATTGCCGACGAGGTGCGTCCGGGGACGAGCGAACAGTGCCGGAGCGCCTCGAAAGAGGAGCTCTCACAGACCGAGAACACGCAGCCTTGCGTGTTCGTGCACGACTTGGCTGTTGCCGTCGCCCTGCGCGAGCGCGGCGTGGTGCCTGCCGCCTGTGCGGGATTCTCGCTGGGCGAGGTCGCTGCGCTCACCTTTGCGGGGGCATTCGATACACGAGCGGGTTTTGAGCTCGTGTGTGAGCGCGCGGCATTGATGGCCACGGCGGCTGAGCGTCACCCCGGCGGCATGCGCGCCGTCATCAAGCTCGATGCAGCGCAAGTCGAGGGCCTGGCAAAACAGGCCGGCGAGAACTGCTGGCCGGTCAACTACAACAGTCCCCAGCAGACGGTTGTGGCCGGAGCGCCCGATGCGTTGCAGAACCTCGACGCCCTGGTAAAAGAGGCTGGCGGTCGCGCCATGAAGGTCGCGGTGTCGGGTGCATTCCATAGCCCCTATATGGCCGAGGCGACTGAGGGGCTGGCGACGTATATCCAAGCCGGGCACGCCCCGTCCCCTTTGCTGATTCCGGTCATGGCAAATATGACGGCGGCTCCCTATCCGGCCGACCCGCAGGCGGCATCGGAGGTGCTGGCCAACCAGGTGAGTCATGCCGTGCGCTGGGTCGACACGCTGCATGCTCTGCAGGATCAAGGCATCGACACGTTTATTGAGGTCGGCCCCGGCAAAACGCTGTCGGGCCTGGTCAAGCGTACGCTGAGCGACGTTCGCGTGTATTCGTGCGAAACGGCTGAGCAGGTCGCAGCTATTGCCGACGAGCTCGCATAGTCCACAGGGCTGTAACCCGAAAGGAATGACATGGGCAACTTGAACAACGGCGCGCTCGAGCGCAACGACTCACGTCGCGTGGCACTGGTCACGGGCGGCTCGCGGGGTATCGGCCGCGCCTGCGCTGTCGGTCTGGCGGAGGACGGCTTTGATATCGCCGTCGTCTATGCCGGCAGCGTCGATGCGGCGCGCGAGACGTGCGAAGCCTGCGAGGCGTCTGGCGCCACGGTGCGCGCATATCAATGCGACGTGGCCGATCCCGCTGCCGTCAAAGCGTGCGTGGAAGCGGTCCTCAACGACTTTGGCTCCATTTGGGCGCTCGTCAACAACGCCGGCATCACGCGCGATGGCTTGCTCATGCGCATGGGCGATGACGCCTTCGATCGCGTGCTCGATGTCAATCTCAAGGGAACATTCAATATGACGCGCGCGCTCGCCAAGACCTTTATGCGCCAGCGCGGCGGTTGCGTCATCAACATGAGCTCGGTTGTGGGCCTGATGGGCAATGCCGGGCAGGCCAACTACGCTGCCTCCAAGGCGGGCGTGATAGGGCTTACCAAGGCGGTGGCGCGCGAGCTTGCGCCCCGCGGCGTACGAGTGAACGCGGTCGCCCCGGGGTTTGTCGAGACGGATATGACGTCAAAGCTCTCGGAGAAGGTTCGCGCGGCAACCGAGGAGCAGATTCCCCTAAAGCGCATGGCGCGCCCCGAGGAAGTGGCCGGCGTGGTGCGCTTTCTGGCGAGCGATGCGGCTTCCTACATTACGGGCGAGGTTGTACGCGTTGACGGCGGAATGGCGATGTAGAAACCAGGGCCGAAGAACGGCTTGGATGAGGAGACCATGATGGAACAGAGAGTTGCAATCACCGGCATAGGTGCCGTATCGCCGCTCGGCAACACCGCGCTTGCCACCTGGGCGGCTATGTGCGCCGGCACGTGCGGTATCGGCCCGATTACGCACTTCGATACGGATGCGTTTGCTGTCAAGGTGGCGGCCGAGGTCAAGGGCTTTGACGGCAACGAGTACTTTGGCAAGCGTGACGCCAAGCATCTGGACCCCTGCGTTCAGTTTGCGATGGCGGCTTCGGACGAGGCAATGCACGATGCGGGCTTTGATGTCGAAGGCGCCATCGATCGTGAGCGCCTGGGCGTCTACGTGGGCTCGGGCGTGGGCGGCATGACGACGCTCGTCGACAACGTCCACACGATTGCCGATCGTGGACCTCGCCGCGCATCGCCCTATATGATTGCGATGATGATCCCCAACATGGCTTCGGGCAATATCGCGATCCGCCACAAGGCAAAGGGACCGACCCTGCCAGTCGTGACTGCTTGCGCGACCTCGGCCCATGCGGTGGGCGAGGCATTCCGCGCCATCAAGCACGGCTATGCCGACGCGATCCTCGCGGGCGGCGCCGAGGCGGCCATTATCCCCGATGCCGTTGCAGGCTTTACGTCCTGCCGCGCATTGACCACCAACCCCGATCCTGCGACGGCTTGCCGCCCGTTCGATGCAGACCGCGACGGCTTTGTGATGGGCGAGGGCGCTTGCGTGCTGGTACTCGAGAGCATGGAACATGCGCAGGCGCGCGGTGCGCACATTTATGCCGAGGTCGTGGGCTACGGCAACACCGATGATGCTTATCACATCACGAGTCCCGATCCCGAGGCTGCCGGCATTGCCCGCGCGATATCGCTGGCGGTGGCCGAGGGCGACGTCAAGCCTTCCGAGGGCCTCTACATCAATGCCCACGGCACCTCGACCAAGCTTAATGATTCGTCCGAGACGGCGGGCATTAAGCGAGCGCTCGGCGAGGACGCGGCGCGCGCCGCACATGTCTCGTCGACCAAGTCGATGACGGGGCACATGATCGGTGCCACGGGGGCCATCGAGGTCATGGCCTGCGCCATGGCACTCGAGCAGGGCGTGGTGCCGCCGACCATTAACTACCACACGCCCGATTCCGCCTGCGATCTTGATTACACGCCCAATCGCGCGGTTCGCGCCGACCTTACCTGGGCGCTTTCGACCAACCTGGGCTTTGGCGGGCACAACGCCGCCATCGCGCTGCGTAGATATACGAGGAGCTAGAGCATGGATTCCAAAAGACTTGCCGAGATAGCCGATGTGATGGAGGACCGCGGCCTCACGCGCGTACGCGTTGAGGAGCCCGATGGCACCGCGGTCGAACTCGAGCGCGCGAGTGTGGCGCAGCCGGTTGCCGTGCCCATGCCTATGCCGAGCGCCATGGCCGCTCAAGTTGCAGCTCCCACAGTCGCGCCTGCCGCACCGGAACCCGCCACGCAGACACCTGCCGCCGCGCCGGAGCCCAAGGGCACCGAGGTGACTGCTCCCATGGTGGGCGTCTTCTATGCTGCCCCTGCGCCGGGCGACGAGCCGTTTGTGCACGTGGGCTCCAAGGTCAAGGCCGGCGAGACCCTCTGCATCATCGAGGCCATGAAGGTTCTCAACGAGGTGACGGCCGAGGCAGACGGTGAGGTGCTCGAGATCTGCGTGGCCGACGGCGACCTCGTGGAGTTTGGCAGCTGCCTCATGAGGATCGGATAGGTGATATCCATGAACAAAGAAGAGCTCAAGAAGCTGTTACCGCATCGCGAGCCGATGCTTTTGCTCGACGAAGCCGAGCTGGTGGGCGACGAGGCCCACGGCAAGATCACGATTACGGGCGACGAGTACTTTTTGCAGGGGCATTTTCCGGGAAATCCGGTCGTCCCCGGCGTGATTCAGTGCGAGATGCTCGCCCAGAACTGCTGCGTGCTGCTGATGGGCGATGAGGAGGCGCGTGGCGCGACGCCGTTCTACACGAGTCTGGACAAGGTGCGCTTTAAGCGTCCGGTACGCCCGGGCGACACGGTGGACCTGGTGTGCTCCATCACGCGTGCGCGCGGGCCGTTCCGCTTTGCGACGGGCACCGCGAGCGTCAACGGTGAGGTTTGCTGCCGCGCCGATATGTCTTTTGCACTCATGCACGAAAGTTAAGGAAGGCTTCATGTTCGACAAAGTGCTCATCGCCAACCGCGGAGAAGTCGCGGTCCGTGTTATCCGCGCGTGCCGAGATATGGGCATCAAGACCGTCGCCGTTTATTCCACGGCCGATGCGGACGCGCTGCACGTGCAGCTTGCCGACGAGGCGTATTGCATCGGCGGCCCGCGTCTTGCCGAGAGCTACCTCAACGACGATGCCGTGCTCACCTGTGCCGTGAAGTCGGGGGCAAAGGCGATCCATCCTGGCTATGGCTTTTTTTCCGAGAAGGCAAGCTTCGCGCGCGACTGCGACAAGTATGGCCTGGCGTTTGTCGGTCCTTCGGCCAAGGTGATCAACAGCATGGGCGACAAGGACGCCGCACGCCGAACGGCCGCTGCCGCGGGCGTGCCCATCGTGCCGGGCTGCGATTTGCTCAAAAGCCCCGAGGAGGCAACGGCCGAGGCCGAGCGCATTGGCTGTCCCGTGCTCATTAAGGCGCGTGCAGGCGGTGGCGGTCGCGGCATTCGTAAAGTCGAGCGCGTGGAAGATGCGGCAAAGGCGTTCATCGAGGCGCGCGCCGAGGGCGAGGCCGTTTTTGGCGACGGCGAGTGCTACATGGAGAAGTTCGTCGCGCCGGCGCACCACGTTGAGGTGCAGATTATGGCCGATAAGCAGGGCCATGTGTTTTCGCTCGGCGAGCGCGAGTGCTCGGTGCAGCGTCGCAACCAAAAGCTGATCGAGGAGAGCCCCGCGCCGTGTCTCGACGGACACGACGACATTCGTGCTCGCATGCACAAGGCGGCGCGTGACCTGGCTCGTGCCGTCGGCTACGAAGGAGCCGGTACCATCGAGTTCCTGTATTCGGACGACGGCAATTTCTACTTTATGGAAATGAACACGCGCTTGCAGGTGGAGCATCCGGTTACGGAGTTTGTGACCGATACCGACTTGGTCAAGTGGCAGCTGCGCGTGGCAGCCGGCCAGCCTCTGCCCTTTGAGCAGGAGGACATGCCGGTTCGCAACCACGCCATGGAGTGCCGCATCAATGCCGAAACGCCGGGCTTTCTGCCGTCATGCGGAACGGTCACCGCGTTGCGTGTGCCGGGTGGTCCGCGCGTACGCTGGGATTCCGCCATGTTTACCGGTGCGAACGTTCCGCCGTACTACGACTCCATGCTCGGCAAGCTCATCGTGTGTGCGCCCACGCGCGACGGTGCCATTCGCAAGATGCGTTCGGCCCTGGGCGAGCTCGTGATCGAGGGCGTGAGCGAAAACAGCGAGCTTCAGCTCGACGTGCTGGCAAACGATGAGTTCTTGTCGGGCATGTATCACACCGATTTGATGGGGCATCTCTATGCTGATGAATAGAAAAGCGAAGACGGTCAACGTCCTCGAGGGGCCGATGACCGAGTCATGTGCCGAGTTTCCCGCGCGCCACGTGTTTATCAAGTGCCCGGGGTGCCGCCGTGTGATCGATGAGGCACGCCTGCACGACAACCTCGAGGTCTGTCCTCGTTGCGGCAAACACTTTCGCGTGAGCGGTCGCGCGCGCATGCGCATGACGGTCGACGAGGGCACGTTTGAGGAATGGGATGCTAATCTG
Source organism: uncultured Collinsella sp. (assembly GCA_900543505.1). Classification (GTDB taxonomy): domain Bacteria; phylum Actinomycetota; class Coriobacteriia; order Coriobacteriales; family Coriobacteriaceae; genus Collinsella. Next base: position 19,498 of record UQSB01000032.1, read on the forward strand.
GCGTCGGAGGACTTCCTCTCGTTTCGCGGTTATGCCGACAAGCTCAAGGGCGCGGTCGAGCGTTCGGGCGAGCGCGATGCCGTTGTGTGCGGCAGGGGCAAAATCTGCGGTTGCGATACGGCGCTCTTCTTTATGGATGCCAACTTTATGATGGGCTCGATGGGTTCCGTGGTGGGCGAGAAGATCTGTCACGCATTTGAGCGTGCGACCGAGCTGGGATTGCCAGTCGTCGGCTTTACCGTTTCGGGCGGTGCGCGCATGCAAGAGGGCGTGACCTCGCTTATGCAGATGGCCAAGATTTCTGCGGCGGTTAGGCGCCACAGCGAGGCGGGCGGCCTGTATATCACGGTGCTCACCGACCCCACGACCGGAGGCGTAACCGCGAGCTTTGCCATGGAGGGCGACATTATCCTGGCCGAGCCCGATGCCCTGACGGCATTTGCCGGCCCGCGCGTGATCGAGCAGAACATGCACAAGCGCCTGCCCAAGGGATTCCAGCGCTCCGAGTTTTTGCTGGAGCACGGCTTTTGCGATGCCGTTGTTCCGCGTGGCGAGATTGCGCTCACGGTAGGCGAGCTGTTGGCGCTGCACGAAGGGCACGCGCCCGGCCTGGGGGCACCGCATGAAATCGTGCATACGGGTCGCCGCGGCAAAAAGCTGGGACACTTGTTTAAGCGCTCGGCGGCACCAAAAACCGCGCTCGAGATTGTCAAGCAGACCCGCTCGGCAGATCGCGCCACGGCGGGTGAGATGATCTCGTTGGGCCTGGATGGATTTGTGGAGCTGCACGGCGACCGTTACTTTGGCGACGACGCCGCTGTGGTGGGCGGCATCGGCTGGAAGGACGGGCGACCCGTGACGGTTATCGCCATCGAGCGCGGCACCACGACCAAAGAGCGTATCCGCCGCAACTTTGGCATGGCGCATCCCGAGGGCTACCGCAAGGCGCGTCGCCTTATGCGTCAGGCCGAAAAGTTCGGTCGACCGGTTCTGTGCCTGGTCGATACTTCGGGCGCGTTTTGCGGCATCGGTGCCGAGGAGCGCGGCCAGGGCGAGGCGATTGCCCAGAATCTCATGGAGATGAGCGGCCTTAAGACGCCGATTGTCTCGGTGGTGACAGGCGAGGGCGGCTCTGGTGGCGCGCTGGCGCTGTCCGTGGCCGACCGCATCCTGATGCTCTCGAGCTCGGCCTATTCGGTCGTGAGTCCCGAGGCCTGTGCGTCGATCCTGTGGAAGGATACCGAGCGCGCGAATGAGGCCGCCGAGGCGCTTATGCTCACGGCCCCCGATCTGCTGGCGCTCGGCATCGTCGACGGCATCGTTGACGATAGGGGCCTGTCGCATGAGGAGATCGCCGGTGCCGTCATGTCCTCGGCATTTGATGCCTTCTATACGCTTGGGCAGCTCGACGACGCGACCCTCACAAACCTCCGCTACGAAAAGTACCGCGCAATCGGTCAGTACCGCACGATGTGACAAAGGGACAGTCCGCATGTCACATTGGGAAAGGCGTTCCATGTCACAAGTTTCTAACACCTCGTTTACAACGACGGTCTCATCAAACGCCATGGCCGTGGTGGACTATCTGTCCAAAAGCATGATGTCGGCGCTGCCGTTTATTGTCTGCGCGGCGTTGCTCCGTACCGTCGCCGTCATTATGGGCGAAGGCATGCTGGGCCTGTGGTCTGCCGATTCCGAAATCTATCGCCTGTTCTACAGTTGGCTCTATAACGCCGGCTACTACTTTTTGCCCATTTATCTTGGTTGGGCGGCTGCCCGCCAGCTCGGTTGCTCGGAGCAGCTGGGCATGATGCTGGGCGGCGTATTGATTGCGCCCGATCTGCTTAAGCTCGTCGATGCCGCATCGACGACGGGGGCATCGATGACTTTCGTGTATGGTCTACTTCCCGCGCCGGTCAACGATTACACGACGACTGCTATTCCGGTTCTCATCTCGGTGCCCGTGCTATGGCAGGTGGAGCGTTTCTTTAAGCGCACTATCCCTCAGGCTGTGGCGTTTTCTTTTGTACCGTTTGCAACCATGCTCGTTATGGTTCCGGTTTCGCTGTGTATTACGGCGCCGGCGGGCAGCTATCTGGGCATGCTGTTGGGCCAGCTTATGTTTATGCTTGGCAATTCCGGTGGCATCGTGTCGCTGCTCACGCTCATGGGGCTTGCCGCGGGCTGGGAGTTTCTTAAGATCGCGGGCGTCAGCAACGTTGTCCTATCGCTCGCCTATGCGCAGTTTATGAGTGTGGGAACGGATTCGTGCATCCTGATCGCCGCGACGATGGCAACGTTCGCCGTTTGGGGCATGCCCTTTGGCGCGTCGCTCCGCGTTGCGGATAAGGACGAGAAGGCGCTCATGCTGGGCTATTCAATCTCGGGCGTTCTTGGCGGCGTAAGCGAGCCGGCGCTGTACGGTTGCGGCTTCAAATATGGCAGGTGCCTGACGTGCATGGCCATCGGCGGCGCCGTCGGAGGCCTTGTTGCGGCCGTGGGCCACGTTACGGCCTATACCATCGGCATGACGAATGTCCTCATGGTCATTGGCTTTGCCACGGGCGGTATCTCGAACCTGCTGTGGTGCTGCGCTGCCGGCGGTGTGGCATTTGCGGTGTCTGCGGCGCTGAGCTACTGCTTTGGCGTGGTGTCGGCGAGGGGGCGGGCGGCAGAAGACGAAGTCGATTCGCCCGAAACAGTGGCGAGCGCTGCTGAAGCAAGCGTATAAACCTGTGCGACAAAAGGACGATTCCTTTGTCATGTTCCAAGGTCGTGGCCCGTGTGGGTTGCGGCCTTTTTGTATCTGTGGGGCAAAGTGGCTACACTACAATCCGTTTGAGCAATAGATATATAGGTAGTACCGTGGGGGCGGATATAGATGGTCGAGTGGATTGTTAAGCGTGCGCAGGGCGACCGTGCACGCGTGGGTACGTTGACGGGCATGGTGTGTATTCTCGCCAATGTGGCACTATGCGCTGCGAAGGGTGCAATTGGCGTGCTGTCGGGTTCGGTTTCGATCGTGGCAGATGCCATGAACAACCTGTCCGATGCCAGCTCGAATATCGTGAGCGTGCTGGGCTTTAAGCTGGCGACCAAGCCGGCCGACCCCGAGCATCCTTACGGCCACGGTCGCTACGAGTACCTCTCGGGTCTAGTCGTGGCGGCGCTCGTGCTGCTCATTGGCCTCGAACTGGTAAAGTCCTCGGTGGAGCGCATCATCCACCCCGAACCTGTCGAGTTCTCGCTTGCCCTGGTGGCAGTCCTTGCGCTTTCGATGGTCGTTAAGCTGTGGATGGCGGCCCTCAACCAAAAGCTCGGCGATCGTATTGAGTCCGAGACGCTGCATGCGACCGCTCAGGACTCAAAGAACGATGTCCTAGCCACGGGTGCTGTGCTGGCGTGCGCAATTGTTTCGCAGGTGACGCACATCAATCTTGATGCATGGGTCGGCCTTGCCGTTGGCGCCTATATTGGCTGGAGCGGCTTTGAACTCATCCAGGATACGGTGAGCCCGCTTTTGGGCCAGGCGCCCGATCCTAAGCTGGTTAAGCACATTCGAGACAAGATCATGAGCTACCCCGGCGTTTTGGGCGTCCACGATCTGATGGTTCACGACTACGGCCCGGGCAGGAAGTTCGCAAGCGCTCACGCCGAGATGGCAGCCGAGGCCAGCCCGCTGGAAAGTCACGACACGCTCGATAACATCGAGCAGTCGTTTAGAAACGAAGACGGAATGATCGTCACGCTCCATTACGATCCCATCGTGACCGACGACCCCAAAGTGGCGAGCATGCGTCTGCGCATCAACGCTATGGTTCAAGAGATCGATAGCCGCCTTTCGATTCACGACCTGCGCTGTGTTCCGGGTCCCACGCATACTAACGTGATCTTTGACTGCGTACGTCCCTCGGATTTGGCGATGAGCGCCGAGGACCTAAAGCGCGCGTTGGCGAAACGTGTCGAATCCGAATATCCCAAGTCGATTGCCAAGATCACGATCGACGAAGACTACGTAGACCATACCCACGAGTAGGGCTGAGCCGGTAAAGCAAGTTATACAGAAGGGGAGAGCATGAAGCGTCTATATCTACTCCGCCACGGCCAGACAGAATTCAACGTCAAAAAGCTGGTCCAGGGCCGCTGCGATTCACCGTTAACCGACCTGGGCCGTAAACAAGCGGGAATGGCAGCCGCGTGGCTCAAAGCCCACGGCGTCGTCCCCGACAAAGTGGTCTCATCACCCTTAGGCCGGGCCATGGATACAGCTCAGCTCGTCGCTACCGAACTCCTCGGCCCGGACGCTGCCGTCGACCCCTGCGAAGGCATCATCGAGCGCAGCTACGGCTCCTTCGAAGAAGGCCCCCACGACGCCCTGCCCACCGACGTCTGGGACCCCGGCGAGGATTTGGTCCCCTTTGGAGGAGAGGGAAGCAAAGCGTTGCAAGAACGCATGGTAGCCACCCTCACCAATCTCATAAGCGCCGAGGATATCGAAACCCTTCTAGCAGTAAGCCACGGCAGCGCCAGCCGCCAATTCATCAAAGCTGCAGCCCCAGAGGGCTTCGAGCTCCCAACAAAACTCCCCAACTGCGCCATCATGATTTTCGATTTTGACGAGGAAGATTTGCAAGGAGAGAGCGACAGGTCCCAATGCAAGTTTACCCTTCAGCAAATAGTGGACCCCCAACAAAGTCATTAGCTTGAACGAGCAGAGTTAAGCAGACATCAACGTGTCGTCTCCCGAGCACGGCGGAGGGCCGGAGAAATATATTAAGGTCATCGCGAGTTCCGCACGCAAAGGAGAGCACTTAATGTGCTTTCCGTCTTGCGCAGGACTGTAGAGCTGGGACCTTAATATATTTCTCCGGCCC
>UQSB01000033.1 GCA_900543505.1 uncultured Collinsella sp.
AGCACGCGGCTGTTAACCGCGCTGTTGTAGGTTCGAGTCCTACCCGGGGAGCCAGAATTTCTCAGCCCATTTCATAGGGCTTTTAAATTCCTCGGTAGCTCAATGGTAGAGCACGCGGCTGTTAACCGCGCTGTTGTAGGTTCGAGTCCTACCCGGGGAGCCAGGTTTTAAAACCCGTCGCTTATGCGGCGGGTTTTTTCATGCCGCGATCGCCTGTGGCGAACGTTACCGTATCAACATTTCGTGTCGAGGATGTAATCGTGAACCCCGCCGCCTTAACATGGCGCGGTCGTTGTAAAATGGTGGAATGATTGCTCCCACGACATGGTGCCGCGAGCACCAGAAAAGGAGATTCTTGTGTCTGAGACCATTAACGGCAGCCTGAGCGTCTCGAACGACGTTATTGCCGATATTGCCGGTTATGCCGCGATGACGTGCTACGGCGTCGTCGGTATGGCCGAACAGCTCCAGGGCGCCGAGAGCGTGCGCCTGCTTGCCGGCCAGCGCCTCCGCAAGGGCGTGCTTGTTTCCGCCGACGAGAACGGCCTCACGGTCGACCTTCACGTCGTGCTCGAGAACGGCGTCAACATGAAGTCCGTCTGCCACAATCTTTCGAGCTCCGTCGCCTTCACCCTGCAGGAGATCGCCCAGATCGATCCCGCCAGCCTTAAGATCGGCATTCACATCGACGCGCTCAAGAGCCGTCTGAACTAGCATCCTAATACGGAGATTTCACTACTCATGATTGCAAAGACCATTCGCACCTGTTTTCCGATCGCTGCGGCTGCCGTTTCCGAAAAGGCCGAGGAGATCAACAAGCTCAACGTCTTCCCCGTACCCGACGGCGACACCGGCACCAACATGTCGCTCACGCTCGCTTCGGTGACTAAGGAGCTTTCCGCCCTTCCCGCCGACGCCGACATGGAGGCCATTGCCGGCGCCATCACCCACGGCTCCCTGATGGGCGCCCGCGGCAACTCCGGCGTCATCACCTCGCAGATTCTGCGTGGTGTGGCCGAGGGCCTCGTCTCTGCCGATGAGCCCATTACGTCCGCCAATATCGCCTTCGCCTTCCGTCGTGCCGTCAAGGTCGCCTTCCAGGCCGTTCGTAAGCCCATCGAGGGCACGATCCTTACGGTGCTGCGTGACGTCTCGACCAAGGCAGACGAATGCGAGAAGAAGAAGTTCTCGGCCGAGGATGCGCTCGACGCCATCGTCGTCGAGGCCTACCAGTCCGTCGCCCGCACGCCCGACCTGCTGCCCGTTCTGAAGGAGAACGGCGTGGTCGACTCTGGTGCCTTTGGCTTTGCCATCTTCCTGGAGAACTTTGTTGCCGCCGCGCTTGGCCGCAGCACCGTGGTCGTGGATTTCTCCGCCACGTTCGATTCCGCTGGCTCTGCCCGCGACGCGGCCCTCGATCGCGTCGAGATCGAGGCCAACGACGATTGGGAGGGTTCGGAGTTCCGCTACTGCAACGAGTTCCTCTTTAAGGCCGACGCCCCGTTTGACGAGGACGAGTGCCTTAAGTTCCTGGGCTCCATGGGTGACTGCGAGCTGCTCGTGGGTGCCTACCCCGACTACAAGATCCACGTGCACTCCAACACCCCGAACTTGGTGCTTGAGCACATGCTGCAGCTTGGTCAGATCTACGAGGTCTTTATCCACAACATGGAGATGGAGGCCCACGACCGTACCGCTAAGATCCACGAGGACCAGGAGAAGGCCGCCGAGCCTGCGAAGGCCCTGGGCTTTGTTGCCGTTGCTGCCGGTTCCGGCGAGGCCGACATCCTCAAGTCCCTCGGCGTCGATGTGATCGTGTCGGGCGGTCAAACCATGAATCCCTCGACCGCCGACCTGCTGGGCGCCGTCGACCAGGTCAACGCGACCTCGGTCATCATCCTGCCCAACAACGGCAACATCCGCATGGCTGCCGAGGCCGCTGCTTCCGCCTGCACCGACAAGAAGGTCGCCGTCGTTCCCACCAAGACCGTTCCGCAGGCCTTCTCCGCGCTGTTCGCGGTCCTGCCCGATTCTGAGCTCGAGGACGCCGTTGCCGCCATGGTCGACGCTATCAGCGAGGTCCGCGATGGCGAGGTCACCCGCGCCGTGCGCGACTCCAGCGCCTCCGACGGCTCGCCGATTCACTCCGGTGACGTCATGGGTATCATTGCCGGTTCCATCGACGTGGTCGGCTCCGATGTGAAGCAGGTCACGCTCGACTGCATCAACCGCATGCAGGAGGAAGAGGAGGGCGACGCGCTGACGATTTTGGCCGGCGAGGAGCTGTCCGATGAGGCCTTCCAGGAGATCGTCGACGCCATCGAGGAGGCTCAGCCCGATCTGGAGATCGACGCCCATCGTGGCGAGCAGCCGCTCTATCCCGTGATCTTCTCGATCGAGTAGGCTCTGCCTATGTCCGAGCTGTGCTCCGTGCCGCGCGTCTCGGAGCGTTTTGCCCAGAGCAATGCGCTCGATGAGGATATCGCGCGACTCAAATATGTTTCGGGTAAACGTGAGGAGGCCCTTCGCCGTCTGGGAATTTGGACGGTGGGGGACCTCCTTCTCCATATTCCTCATCGCTACCTGGACTTCACTCGCTCGTGGTCCATCGAGATGGCGCCCATCGGTACCGTGTGTACCATCATCGCCACGGTCGATCGTATTGTCCAAAAGCGGCCCCGTCCGCGTATGCAGGTGACTGAGGTCTCGCTCGTGGACGAGACGGGCGTGCTGCAGGTTGCCTTTTTCCGTCAGCCTTGGATTGCCCAACAGCTTAAGCAGGGCGACCGCCTGGCCGTGATGGGCAAGGTCGAGTTTGCCTACGGTTTTAAGCAGATGGCCTCGCCCCACTTTGAAAAGCTCGAGGACGGGCGTGCCGCGGGTACCATTTTGCCGGTCCACTACGTGAGTGACGGCGTGAGTCAGGCATGGATGCGCCGTATCGTGAGCGGTGCGCTCGAAGTGGCTGCCAATCCGTTCGATCCCATTCCCGCGCCGCTGCGCGCAAAGCGGAAGCTCATGAGCAATGCCCGTGCGCTGCGCTCGATCCACTTTCCCTCGAGCATGGCCGAGCGCGACATCGCACGCCGGCGTCTTGCGTACGAGGAGTGTCTCTGCTTGCAGCTCGCACTGCGTCTGCGCAACGATGGCGGTATGGTCGACGTGGTGCCTTATGCGCATGCCGCGGGCGGGCACCTGGCGGCGCTCAAGGAGGCCCTGCCGTTTTCGCTGAGCGACGAGCAGGAGGCCGCGTTCCAAGACATCCTGCACGACATGTGCGATGGCGGTCGCGTGATGAACCGCCTACTGCTGGGCGACGTCGGTACCGGCAAGACGGCCGTCGCCGCTTGCGCGCTGGCCGTCGCGGCCGATTCGGGTACTCAGTCCTGCGTTATGGCGCCTACGGGCGTGCTGGCGCGCCAATATGCCGATAAGACCGGCCCTTTGCTCTCGCAGGCTGGCATGTCCTGGGCGCTCCTGACGGGTGCCACGCCGGTGGCCGAGCGCGAGCAGATCCATGCGCAGCTGGAATCGGGCGAGCTCGACGTGCTCTTTGGTACCCATGTGGTCCTTTCGGATGACGTGGCGTTTAAGCATCTGTCGCTTGTCGTCATCGACGAGCAGCACCGCTTTGGTGTGGGCCAGCGCAATGCCCTGCGTGCCAAGGGCCCGGGCGCCGACCTGCTCGTTATGACGGCCACGCCGATCCCGCGCACGTTGGCGCTCTCGGTCTATGGCGACCTGGATACGAGCATCATCCGCCATCGTCCCGTTCCGGGCGCCGGCGTGACGACGCGCGTCCTCACCGAGTCGAGTCGCGACCTGGCCTATGGCGCCATTCGCGAGGCGCACGAAAAGGGGCAGCAAGCCTACGTGATCTGTCCGCTCGTGGAGCCGAGCGATTCGGCCGATGAGCTCGAAGACGTGCCCGGCATCGCTCGCGACGACGAAGGCCGCGTGTCCGTGCCTGTGCCGTTGCACGACACGGCGACCGAGCTCGATCGCCTTCGTCTGGCGTTACCGGGGCTTACCATCGAGCGTCTTCATGGCCGCATGCCGGCGGGGGAGAAGGACCGCGTGATCGATGCCTTTAAGCGCGGCGAGATCGATGTGCTCGTCTCGACCACGGTGGTCGAGGTGGGCGTCGACGTGCCCAACGCCACCGTTATGGTTATCGAGAACGGCGAGCGCTTTGGTTTGGCGGCCTTGCACCAGCTGCGCGGGCGCGTAGGCCGCGGCAGCGTGTCGGGTACGTGCCTGGTCATGACTCACTCCAAGGGCAACGGCGGCGCGTCGGCGGCACAGGAACGCCTCCAGTCGCTCGAGAAGACCTCGGACGGCTTTACGCTCGCCCAGATGGACTTGCGTCTGCGCCACGAGGGTGAAATCCTGGGTTACCGCCAGCATGGCGGCGTGACCTTGCGCTTCGTTGACCTCGATGCCGACGAGGAATTGATCGAGTGGGCCCATTTGGACGCGGTCGAGCTCTTGCGGTATGCTTGCAACCTTGACTCCGTGGCGACGCGCCCCTTGCGCGATGCGGTCGCCATGCGGTATCGACACATCTTTAAGGAGGTCAGCGGAGGATGAGAATCATCGGCGGCGAATGGCGCGGTCGTAAGATCGAGGAGCCCCGTGGTCGCGATGTCACCCGCCCCACGACCGATCGCGTGCGCGAGGCGTGCGCATCTATGGTCATGTCGGCATTCGACTTCGATCTGGACGAGGTCCGCGTGCTGGATGCCTTTGGCGGCTCCGGTGCCTTGGGCATTGAGATGCTCTCGCGTGGTGCCCGCTCGCTCACCACGTTCGAGATCGATCGCAACGCTGCTCGTCTGATTACCAAGAATATCGAGTCGCTGTGCCGCGACCGTGCGCGTTGGCGTGTGGTGGGCGGCGACGTGCTGGCAAGCGCTTCGCGCGGCCGCGTGCCGGGCGGTCCCTTTGACCTGGTCCTGCTCGACCCGCCCTATGCTTATGGCGCCGAGCCGGTCGAGGAGCTGCTGCAGAACTTGACCCAGCAGGACTTGCTGGCGCAGGGTGCCTATGCGCTGTTCGAGCACGCTGCCGCCGATGCGGGTGCGCATCCGGCAGGTTTTGAGACCGTGCGCGAGAAGCGCTACGGAATAACCTCGGTCGACCTGCTTCGTTGGGTTGGTAACGGCGAGGATGATGGCAACGATAGCGACGCACCCACGGAGGATGCCCATGAGTGACACCATTAACCGCGTAATCGTCCCGGGCACCTTCGATCCCATCACGTTTGGCCACATCGACGTGATTCGCCGCGCCCGCCGCATTTTTCCCAGCGTGATCGTGGCCGTTGCCGAGTCGCAGGGAAAAAACGGCGTGGGCACCACGTTTATGCTCGACGAGCGCGTGGCGCTGGCCCGTGAGGCGCTCGGTGATATTGACGGCGTTGAGGTGCTACCCTTCACCGGCCTCTTGGTCGATTTTGCCCGCGAACAGGGAGCAGGAGCCGTGGTCAAGGGTCTGCGTGCCATGACCGACTTTGAGTACGAGTTGCAGCAGGCCGACCTCAACTACCGCCTGGATAACGAGCTGGAGTCCATCTTTGTCATGAGCGCGCCGCAGTACGGCTATATCTCGAGCTCGGTGGTTCGCCAGATTGCCTCGCTCGGTAGCGACGTCTCTAATTTTGTTCCGCCCAATGTGGTCAAGGCGCTCAAACATCGCTTTTCGTGACGTTTTTTAATGCCTGGTGGCATGTGGTAAACTAACTCGATGATATGTTACCTATGAAAGGAGACCGGATGCCGGGCGAGAATTTTCCTGGCGACAGGATCGTGAGTCTTGTCGACGAGCTCGAGGGGCTCATCGAAGAGGCTAAGACGCCGTTCGGCAAGAACGCCCAGATGAAGGTTATCGACGCCGACGTCTTCTTTAACATCCTCGACGAGATCCGCATGAGCTATCCCGAGGAATGGCAGAAGTCCCGCCGTATCCTCAAGGAGCGCGAGGAGCTTATGGCTTCCGCTGCCGCTCAGGCTGATTCCATCATCGCCGATGCTCAGCAGCAGGCCCTCACCATTGCCGGTGAGCAGGAGATTGTCCGCTTAGCTCAGCAGCAGGCCGACGACATTCGCGATCGTGCCCAGCAGTATGAGCGCGAGACGCGCTATGCCGCCGAGGATTACGCCGAGCAGGTCTTTACGCACCTCGAGGAGAACCTCAAGAGCCTGACCGGCACGGTGACCCGTTGCCGTCAGCAGCTCAACGAGGGTGCCGCCCAGCAGAATGGTCAGTGGTAATGGCTGAGTTCCCGAGCGTTACCGTCGATCTTTCCGAGCAGCTCGAGTTTCCCGGAGACTCGTACCCGCTGACCGGTAAGGTCGATGTTGCCACCTATACGGTGGGCGAGAAGGAGTACCAGCTGCAGAACGGCATTGACTACGATGTGGTCTTTACCAATGCCGGCACCGGTGTTCTGCTTACGGGCATGGTCCGCGCGCATGCAACCGGTGAGTGCGACCGTTGCCTGGAGCCCGCTTCGTTTGATATTGCCGGTGAGATCGAGGAATTCTATCTCTTTAACGAGCCCGAGGACCCCGAGGCCTACGAAGATGGCTACGAGCTGCTGGGCGAGGATCGCATCGTCGATCTGGGTGAGCCCATCAACGACGCGGTCGTCATGGATACGCCGTTCGTTGTCCTGTGCAAGCCAGATTGTCGCGGCCTATGCCCCACTTGCGGCATCAATCTCAACGTCGAGCAATGCGATTGCGCCGCTCAGGCAGAGGCCGAATGGGCCGCTGCCACGGAAAATCCATTTGCAGCATTGAAGAATCTCAAGCTTGACGAGTAAAACTGTGGTAGTATCGCTACTTGCGCGTAATCGCCACACTGGATAGTTCATAAGGAAGGTCACTATGCCCGTACCTAAACAAAAGCAGGGTCGTATCCGCACTCACACCCGCCGTTCCGCCAACATGAAGATCTCGGCTGCGGCTCAGTCCACGTGCCCCCGTTGCGGTGCTGTCAAGCTCCCGCACCACGTGTGCCCCAGCTGCGGTTTCTACAAGGACCGCGAGGTTATCGTTACCGAGTAACTGTATACTCTGGATGCGATGCCGTTCCAACTGGAACCACAATGGCCGGCTCAATGAGTCGGCCATTTTTGTATAAGGAGCATGTATATGAGTAACGTTCGCGTTTGTGTAGACGTTGTGGGCGGAGACGAGAAGCCTCAGGTTGTCCTCGACGGTATCGAGGCGGCGCTTGCGGCTGATCCCGATATCGAGGTCTTGGCCGTCGGTCCCGCAGAGATCGTGAACCCCTTTGCCGCGGCTCACGCTCGCGTTGAGGCCTTGGAGGCGCCCGATGTCATCGCCATGGATGACGATCCCATTCGAGCCGTGATGACCAAGCGCAAGTCCTCGATCGTACTTGCCTGCCGCGCTATCAAGAAGGGTAACGCGGATGCGTTCTTCTCTGCCGGCTCCACTGGCGCCATGACCGCTGCCGCTACCGCCTACGTGACGCCATTTAGGTATCAGGCCGAGGGCAAGAAGCAGCCGGTCCGTCCGTGCCTCACCAATGCACTGCCCAACCGCGCCGGCGGCCTGACGGTCCTGTGCGACATGGGCGCCAACCCCGATGTCGAGGTCGACGACATGGTGCGTTTTGCCCAGATGGGTAGCGCCTATGCGCGCGTCGTCCTGGGCATTGAGCATCCCCGCGTCGGTCTGCTTGCCAACGGCACCGAGGACGAGAAGGGCTCCAACTTCACCAAGTCGTGCTTCCCGGCCATGAAGGCCGCTGTTCCCGGTTTTGTGGGCAACTGCGAGGGCACCGATCTTACGTCGGGCAATTTTGACGTCGTGGTCGCCGACGGCATGTCGGGCAACATCGCACTCAAGGCCACCGAGGGCGCTGCCAAGTTTTTGCTGCAGGAGCTCAAGGGTGTCTTTATGTCTTCGCTCGGCACCAAGATTGCCGCGCTGCTCATAAAAAAGCAGATGCGCGAGATCAAGGCAAAGCTCTCGGGTGATGCTAAGGGTGGCGCGATTCTTTTGGGCCTGCGTGGCGTAGTGCTGATCGGCCATGGTGCCACCTCAGTCGAGGCCGTCAAAAACGGTACGCTCGCCGCGGCGGAGGCCGTGCGCGCCGGGCTTGTCGAGAACGTCGCCAACTCTATGGACGGCATCGTTTTGTAGGAGCGAGTTAGGGCGCTGTTATGTGCCTCGCGGCCTGCGTCGTGGGGTAGAATCAAAACCGTGTCTTGGCGCTGCGCTTGCGGCGCCAGCGCGTTGATGTTCACGCAATACGAGAGGAAGCGCTATGGACCGCTCCGAAATCTTCGATAAGATCGCCGAAGTTGCCGCCGATGTGCTGGGTGTCGACGTTGCTGAGATTAGCGACGAGACCACCTTCGACGATCTCGATGCCGATTCGCTCGAGCGTCTGCAGTTGGTGACGGCCATCGAGGACGAGTTCGACCTCGAGATCGATGACGAGACCCTGCTGTCGCTCAACTCTGTCGCCGACGCTGTCGACGCTATTGAAAACGCCAAGGAGGCCTAAGTCTTGGCTTTATCTCAACGACTCGCGCGCGCCCAGGAAATCCTGGGCCACGAGTTCAATAACAAGGTGCTGCTGCGCGCGGCGCTCACGCACCCCTCTGCCGTGGAAGGTCAGCCCGTCTCGGCGAGCTATGAGCGTCTTGAGTTTTTGGGCGATTCCATTTTGGGCGCCGTGGTTGCCCGTTCGCTCTTTGAATCCTATCCGGAGTTTGACGAGGGCAAGCTTACGCGCCTGAAGGTGTCCCTTGTCTCGGGTGCCACGCTGTCCGAGGTGTCCCATGAGCTGGGCATCGACGACATCATCATCTTTGGTGCCTCCGAGACCGGTACCGGCGCGCGCGGCCTGCACTCGGCGCTCGAGAACGTCTACGAGTCGCTCGTGGGCGCGCTGTATCTGGATGCTGGCTGGGATGCGGCGGCGGAGTTCATTCACCGTACGCTTAAGCCGCACCTGGCCTCCGAGCGTGCCGAGCACCCCGCGAACCCCAAGTCGTTCTTGCAGGAGTGCGTGCAGGCCGACGGCCACGAGCCTCCGGCGTACAAGCTCGTTGGCTCTGAGGGCCCGGCGCATGCACCGACCTTTACCGCCGTGGTTCTCATCGACGGTATTCGCCAGGGCCGCGGCACCGGTTCCTCCAAGAAGGAGGCCGAGGGAGCCGCTGCGCTCGAGGCGCTCGACCGCATGGGTTACACCACCAACGGCGTGATTCTCAACAAGAAGCCTGTTTAAGCGAGGAACCGTGTATCTCAAGTCCCTCACGCTCAAAGGGTTCAAGTCGTTTGCCGACCGCGCCCATATGACGTTTGAGCCGGGCCTAACCGTCATCGTCGGTCCCAACGGCTCGGGAAAATCGAACATCTCCGACTCGATTCTGTGGGTCCTGGGTGAGCAGAGCGCCAAGCAGCTGCGCGGCCAGGCCATGGAGGACGTCATCTTCTCGGGCTCGTCGGCGCGTAAGCCGGTGGGTGTCGCCGAGGTCACGCTGGTGCTCGATAACTCGGACCATATGCTGCCTGTCGACTTTGACGAGGTGGCTATCACCCGCCGCATGTACCGCTCGGGCGAAAGTGAGTACCTCATCAACTCGAGCCCGTGCCGTCTGATGGACATCCAGGACATCCTGCACGATTCGGGCCTGGGCAAGGATACGCATTCCATCATCAGCCAGGGTAAGCTCGATGCCATTTTGCAGAGCCGCCCCGAGGAGCGTCGTGCCCTCATTGAAGAGGCCGCCGGCATCTCCAAGCACAAGCGCCGCAAGGAGCGTGCGCTCAAAAAGATTAAATCGATGGACGAGCACCTGACCCGTGCCCGCGATATCAACAAGGAAATCGCCCGTCAGCTGCGACCGCTGGAGCGTCAGGTCGATCGCGCGCGCAAGTACAAAGAGCTGTCCTCGCGCGCGAACGAGCTTACGCAGATACTGGCCGTCGACGAGCTGCGTTCGCTGCAATCGCAGTGGAACGACCTGGAGAGCCGCTCTAAGGAGGGCGCCGCCGAGCTGGAGCTTGCGCAGTACCGCTTGGGCGATAAGGAGCGCGAGCTCGAGAAGCTCCAGGTCATGCTCGAGGAAAAGGGCCTGTTTGTAGGCGATCTGGGCGAGCAGCGCCGCCATATGCAAGACGTGGTCGGTCGCATTAACTCCGATATGCGCCTGCTCGAGGAAAAGGGCCACAACATGGTGTCGCGCCTGTCCGACATGCGCGGCCAGATTTCGAGCTCCGAGCATCAGCGTCGTCGCGTGGTCGAGGAGCTCGAGGATGCGCGCGCCCAGCTTGAAGAAGTGACCGGTGCGCATATGCAGGCCCAGGACGACGTTGACGCCGCCGGACCTGCCGCCACCGAGCTCCACGAGCGCCGTGTGGCGCTTGATGCGCAGATTTCGCAGCTTACGCGTGAACAGCGCGATGTGCAGCGCGTTGCCGATAATGCTGCGCTCGAGCTCGCCAAGGTAAAGGATTCGCTTTCCAATGCCGAGGTCGAGGACAACATGTATGCCTCGCGCCTGGAGCAGATCGATGAGCAGCTCGAGGAGGTCACGGCATCGCTTGATAGCCGCTGCAACCGTGCTGAGGAGCTTGAGAGCGCCCTTGGGGCGGCTCGTCAGGCCCAGAACGATGCGCGCGAGGCCACCGAGACGGCACGCGCTGCTCTCAAGGACCTGCTCGCCCGTGAGAGCGAGGCGCGCAACAAGCTGTCCGAGGTGCGCTCGGAGCTTGCCAGCCAAAAGAAGCTCGATGCCCGCATGGCAGACAGCTCGCCGCTGGTGAGCCGTCTGATGGGTGCGCTGGGCGATGATGTCTCGGGTCGTCTGGGCGACGTGCTCGAGGCTCCTCGTGAGCTCGAGGGCCTGGTCGAGCAGCTGCTTGCCGGCGATATCGATGCTCTTTTGTTTGATGACACCGCTGCGCTTGAGCGCGCCGGTCGTTCGGCCCTGGACCAAAAGAAGGCTTCGGGCGAGGCGCTGCTGGTGGCGTGCGGCGTGAGCGGCGGTGCTGCTGCTAAGGGCGCTGCCGGTTCGCGTCTGGTCGATCGCCTGTCCGTGCGTGCCGGTTATGGCCCAGTTGTCGAGGCGCTGCTCGGCGGCTATTACGTGGTCGATGACTTGGCTGCCGCACTGGCGGCACCTGTCGTTGACGGCGTGATCTATGTGACGCCCGATGGTGCTCGCGTGAGCTGTGGCGGTTTGGTGCGCGTGGGGCTCGATGCCGGCGAGGCTTCGGGTGCTCTGGAGCGCAAGCGTCGCATTCGCGAGCTGGAGGGTCTGGAGCCCGATCTGGCTGCCGTGTTTGAGCATGTGTCGGATCAGGTCGTCGAGGCCAATGCGGCCGTCGAGGAGGCGCGTGCCGCCGAGGGCGATGCCGCCGGCGAGATCGCCCGTCTTGAGGGCGAGCGCCGCTCGCTGCTCTCCGAGATCGGCCGCTTGGAGCAAAGCGCCAACAATGCCGAGGTCGAGCGCGTGCGCATCTCCAAGCGCCGCGAACAGGCCGCCGAGGCCGTTCGCGCTGCGCGCCCGCGCGTTGACGAGCTCACCCGTTCGCGCGACGAGGCCCGTGCGCAGGCAAGCGACCTGGGTCTCCAGATAGCCGAAGCCAACGACGAGCTCGATCGCGTGCGCCGTGACGATTCCGAGGCAGCCGGCAAGCTCGCCGATGCCAAGGTTCGCCTGGCCCAGACGAGCGAGCGTCTTCGTTCTCTGAAGGGTCGCGTGCCCGACCTGGAGCATCGCCTGGAGGGCATCGACCGCCGTATCCGCGGAACACGCCAGGCCTCGCGCTCACTCGAGCTGCTGCGTCTGCGCGTCGACCCCATGCACGAGCGCTATTCGGCTCTGCTGGAGCGCGCGTCGGATTGGGCAGCACGCCTGCGTGATCAGGCTTCACTCGAGGAGGCAGACTCGGCTTCGCTCAAGAAGACCATCGAGGACGCCAAGGCCGAGGTCTCCCGCGCCAAGGAGCGGGTCGATGCCGCCTCCGCGACGCAAAATGAGTTCAAGGTTGCACGTGGCAAGCTCGAGGTGCAGGTAGAGGCGGCCATCAAGGCCATTACCGCCGATGGCACCACGGTGCTCGAGGAAGCACTTATGCTTCCTGCGCCCACCGACCGCGATGCCGCCGAGCGCGAGCTCAACCAGCTCGTGCGCCAGATCAACAACCTGGGCCCTGTGAACCAGGTTGCCATGGAGGAGTACGAGCAGCTCAAGCGCCGCGCCGATTACATCGAGGAGCAGCTGGCCGATCTGGAGAGCGCGCGCAAGGCGCTCACCAAGATCACCGTTGCCATCGACCGCAAGATGCGTAAAGCCTTCCTGGTGACCTTTGAGAAGGTCGATGCGAACTTCCGCGAGATCTTCGCCATGCTGTTCCCGGGTGGCCAGGCGCATCTGGAGATGACTGACCCCGAGCATCCGGCCGAGACGGGAATCGAGGTCGTGGCGCAGCCGCGCGGCAAGCGCATCACCAAGATGATGCTCATGTCGGGCGGCGAGAAGAGCCTGACGGCGCTCGCCTTGCTCTTTGCCGTGTATCGCACGCGCACGGTGCCGTTCTATGTGCTGGACGAGGTCGAGGCGGCGCTCGATGACGCCAACCTGTCCAAGCTCATCGGTGCGCTCGACGTGTTGCGTTCCGATACGCAGCTCTTGGTTATCTCGCATCAGCGCCGTACTATGGAGGACGCTGACGTCCTCTATGGCGTCTCGATGCAGGCTGACGGCGTCAGTCGCGTCGTCTCGCAAAAACTCGATCGCGAAACCGGAAAGGTCGTGAATGCATAATGGGATTCTTTGACGCTCTCTCGCGCGGACTTGAGCGCAGCCGCGAAGCCCTCAACGAGGTCTTTTACTTTGGCGGCGAGGTCGACGAGGATTTTTGGGAGGACCTTGAGGATACTCTCGTCATGGGTGACATGGGTGCCGAGGTCGCTATCCAGGTCTCCGACGACCTGCGCGATGCCGCGGCCAAGAAGAACCTCAAGACCGCCCCGCAGCTCCGTCGCGCCCTGGCCGAGCAGCTCGAGCAGCATTTTGTGCCCGTCAAGCGTGATCCGTTCGTTGACACGCCGAGCTGCGTGCTGTTTGTGGGCATTAACGGTGCCGGCAAGACCACGACGGTCGGCAAGATCGCGAGCGCCATGGCTGCCCGCGGTAAGAACGTCGTGATCGGCTCAGCCGATACCTTCCGCGCCGCCGCCATCGAGCAGCTCGATGTGTGGGGCCAGCGTGCCGGCGTGCCCGTCATCAAGCGTGACCGCGGCTCCGATCCGGCGAGCGTGTGCTATGACGTGCTCGACGAGGCCGATAAGCGCGGCAGCGACCTGGTGCTCATCGATACCGCCGGTCGTCTGCATACGAGCCCCGAGCTCATGCGCGAGCTCGCCAAGGTGGTCAATGTGACCCGTAAGCGCGCCGCCAATATGGCCGCCGGTCCCATGCCGGTCTCGGTCGTGCTTGTGATCGATGCCGCCACTGGCCAGAACGGTCTGAACCAGGCGCTCGAGTTCAACGAGGCGCTGGGCCTGGACGGTATTATCATGACTAAGCTCGACGGCACGGCTAAGGGCGGTATCGCCATGGCCGTGGCCGAGAAGCTCAAGCTCCCGATCCTACGCATCGGCGTGGGCGAGCAGGTCGATGACCTGCAGGAGTTTAACGCCAAAGATTTCTGCCGCGCCCTGGTGGGCGAGTCCAACTAAGGAGTGACTAGTGTTTGATTCCCTGAGCGATCGCCTCAACGACACATTTGACCGCCTGCGCGGCAAGGGTAAGCTGACCGAGGCCGATATTACTTCTGCCATGCGCGACATTCGCATGGCGTTGCTCGAGGCCGACGTCAACTTTAAGGTCGTCAAGGAGTTCGTTGCCAAGACCAAGGAGCGCTGCATGACCGCCGAGGTCATGGAGTCGCTGTCGCCGGCGCAAAACGTCGTCAAGATCGTGCTCGACGAGCTCACTGAGATGCTCGGCTCCACCGAGAGCAAGCTCGTCTTTAGCAACCGCATTCCCAATGTCATCATGCTCGTGGGCCTGCAGGGCTCCGGTAAGACCACGGCTGCCGTAAAGCTTGCCTACCTGCTCAAGAAGCAGGGCCGCTCTCCGCTGCTCGCCGCGTGCGACGTCTACCGTCCCGCCGCTGCCGACCAGCTGGCCACGCTCGGTGGAGAGATCGGCGTTCCGGTCTTCCGCGGTGACGGCGCGCACCCGGTCGACATTGCCAAGGGCGCCATTCAGGAGGCCGTTGACCACCTGCGTGACGTGGTCATTGTCGATACTGCCGGTCGTTTGCAGATCGACGAGCAGATGATGCAGGAGGCCGTCGACATCAAGAAGGCCGTCAAGCCCGACCAGGTGCTGATGGTCGTCGATGCCATGACCGGCCAGGATATCGTCAACGTCGTCTCGACCTTTGCCGAACGCACCGATTTTGACGGCGTGATCATCTCCAAGCTCGACGGTGACGCCCGTGGCGGTGGTGCGCTTTCCGTGCGCCAGGTGACCGGCAAGCCCATCAAGTTCGTGAGCATGGGCGAGAAGCCCGATTCACTGGAGCCGTTCTATCCCGACCGCATGGCCAAGCGAATCTTGGGCATGGGCGACGTTGTCGGCATCATCGAGAAGGCCCAGGAGGCCGCCGATGCCGAGCAGCTCGAGGCCGCCGAGCGCATGCTGCGCGAGGGCTTTACCATGAACGACATGCTCGACCAGATGAAGGCCGTCAAGAAGATGGGCGGCATGAAGGGCATTCTGGGCATGCTCCCCGGTGGCCAGCGCGCGCTCAACCAGATGGGCGGTAACCTGGACGAGGGCATCTTTGACAAGAACGAGGCCATCATCATGTCGATGACCAAGGAGGAGCGCCTTCGTCCCTCCATCATCAACGGCCAGCGCCGCGCCCGTATCGCCAAGGGCGCCGGTGTGACCCCCACCGAGGTCAATAGCCTTATGAAGCAGTGGGGAGAGATGAACAAGATGATGGGCCGCATGCGCACGATGGCCAATCAGGCTCAGGCCGGCGGCAAGAAGGGCAAAAAGGGTAAGAAGGGCAAGAAGATGCGCATGCCCAATATTCCCGGTCTGGACGCCATGGGTCTGGGCGGCATGGGCGGCCTAGGAACGGGCGGCCCCAAGTCCGATATGGACCTGCTGCGCCAGATGGAAGCGCAGATGCGTAATAAGAAATAGAGCTGTAATTCCAGCTTGATATGGCAAAGGCCGCTCGGAAGCTACCGGGTGGCCTTTGTTGTTGGCTTTGATTGTTGGGTTGCGTTCGGCTTCGCGCCCCGAGCTCGCGGTGCCGTGCCGTTAGTGGCAGCCGCAGCCCTCGTGGCCCTCGTGCTCGTGATGGCCGTGGCAGCCGCAGGACCCGCCATGCTCATGGGTGTGCTCGTGGTCGTGGCTGTGGCAGCCGCACGTGGCCTCGCCGTTCTGTGCGAGCGTGCCGGCGATAAGGGCCTCGACGCAAGCGTCGCAGCTGCCCTGGGCACCTGCGTATACCGTGATGCCGGCTTGAGCAAGCGCGTTGATAGCGCCTCCGCCGATGCCGCCGCAGATGAGCGTGTCCACGCCGCCGTTGGCGAGCAGGCCCGCAAGTGCGCCGTGGCCGGTGCCGCCGGTGCCCACGACCTGCTCGTTGAGCACCTTGCCGTCCTGAATGTCGTAGATCTTGAACTGCTCGCTGCGGCCAAAGTGCATAAAGATGTTGCCATTGTCGTACGTGGTTGCCACCCTCATGGTGCCGACCTCCTTTGCTGGCCATGCGGCCGTTGTCGTGGTGATGGGGGAGTACGCGATATTGCCGCCTTCGATGATGAGCGCCCGACCATTGACCAGCGCGTTTGCCACCTTGCGATGCGCGCGGCTGCAAATAGCCGCCACCGTGGCGCGCGCGATACCCATCTGCTTTGCGACTGCCTCTTGGTTAAGGCCTTCCAGGTCGCACAGGCGCAGCGCCTCGAGTTCGTCGACCGTCATGTCGATGGCGTCTCCGCTGGCTAGGCCGTCAGGGGTAAAGCCGCGGTATTCGGGGATGATCCCGACGCGGCGCAGTTTCTCGCGTCTTCCTGCCATACGTGCTCCTTATCTGACATATGTCAACAATAGAATAGCGAACGCGCAGATTTACGCAAGGAATTTCTGGCATATGCCAGAAAATGAAGGCATATGTTTGGGCTGTGGGGCCGCATGTGCCTGGGATACAATGAATCTCGCTTTTAGGCGACTGACAGGAGGGTCAATGAGCAAGGCTGATCAACAGTTTGTAACCATGTGCCGCGATATTTTGGGCCATGGCACCACCACCGAGGGCCAAAAGGTCCGCCCGGTGTGGGAGGATGGCACCCCTGCCTATACCATTAAAAACTTTGGTGTCACGGCACGCTATGACCTGCGCGAGGAGTTTCCGGCGCTTACCTTGCGTCGTACGGCCCTCAAATCTGCCATGGATGAGATCCTATGGATCTATCAAAAGAAGTCCAATAACGTGCATGACCTCAACAGCCATATTTGGGACGAGTGGGCCGACGAGACTGGCTCCATCGGCAAGGCCTACGGGTATCAGATTGGGCAGAAGAGCCATTATGCCGAGGGCGACTTTGACCAGATGGATCGCGTGCTGTACGACCTTAAGAACACGCCGTACAGCCGCCGCATTATGACGAACACCTATGTGTTTAGCGACCTGTCCGAGATGCACCTGTATCCGTGTGCCTACAGCGTGACGTATAACGTGACGCAGCGTCCGCAGGATGATAAACCGACGCTCAACATGATTCTCAACCAGCGCAGCCAGGATATTTTGGCTGCGAACAACTGGAATGTGTGCCAGTACGCCATTTTGCTGATGATGGTCGCGCAGTCGGTCGATATGATCGCTGGCGAGCTGCTGCATGTGATTGCCGATGCCCACATTTACGACCGTCATGTCGATATCGTTCGCGAGCTTATTGAGCGTCCGCAGTTTGCTGCGCCCAAGGTAACGCTCAACCCCGATGTGCATGACTTCTATGCGTTTACGACCGATGATCTGATCGTCGAGGGCTATGAGCACGGCCCTCAGGTCAAGAACATCCCCATTGCGGTGTAGGTGACGCGCATGAGGTGTAAGCTTTCTGCCATTGTTGCCGTGTGTGACGATTGGGGCATTGGGTGCGAGGGTGACATGGTCGTGTCCAATCGCGCCGACATGCGCCATTTTGTGGCGTGTACCAAAGGTTGCCCGGTCATTATGGGACGCAAGACGCTGCTGAGTTTTCCCGGCGGGCGTCCGCTCAAGAACCGCCGCAATATCGTGCTCACGCGCGATGAGGACTTTGCTCCCGAGGGCGTCGACGTGGTGCATAGTATCGACGAGGCGCTTGCCGCGGTTGCCGATGAACCCGTTGCCTGGGTAATCGGCGGCGGCGAGGTATATCGACAGTTTTTGCCGTATTGCGTGGAGGCCGAGGTTACGCATAACCATTGCGTGCATGACGTGGATACGTACTTTCCCGATTTGGATGCCGATCCCGCGTGGGAGATTGCGCGGCGTGACGGTGTTGCCACGATTGCCTCGGGCGAGGGAGACGAGGGTGTCGATTATGAGTTCGTGACGTATCGTCGCGTTGAGGCGTAAATCGTCTGGCGTGAACGGTATCATCGGGTTGTTTGAATGCATGGGGCGGCGCTTAGCGTCGCCTCGTTTGGTATAGATGTGCTGTAAAGAAGGGTGCGGGCTGGCTGCTATGACTGATGCCGTTGAGGTGCTGCGAATCGATTCTCTCGAGGACGAGCGGCTCGATGCCTACGTGCGACTGACCGAGCGTGAGCTTCGCTGCGTGCTGGAGCCGCAGAAGGGCATTTTTATCGCCGAGAGTGCCAAGGTCATCGAGCGTGCGGTTCGCGCCGGATACCAGCCGGTGAGCTTTCTTTTGGGCGAGCGCTGGCTCGACCAGATGATGCCGCTGTTTGAGCGCCTGATTGTGCGCGAGGGCGCGGGTCCGGTTCCTGTGTTCGTTGCCTCCATGGAGCTCATGGAGCAGCTGACGGGCTTCAATGTGACGCGCGGTGCGCTCGCGGCATTCCGTCGTCCACGTCAGATTCCGGTAGCCGAGTTCTTGGGTGGCGTCGTCGATGCGGCGGGGGAGCGCCCGGTGCGCGTGTGCGTGCTCGAGGGCATTGTCGACCACACCAATGTCGGCGCGATTTTCCGCTCGGCGGCTGCACTGAACGTCGATGGTATTTTGGTGAGCCCCACTTGCTGTGACCCGCTGTACCGCCGCTCGGCCCGTGTGAGCATGGGCACGGTGTTCCAGGTGCCCTGGACGCGCATTGGCAGCGAGGCGCGCGTATGGCCGCATGATGGGCTGGCGGCGCTGCACGATGCCGGCTTTTCGTGTGCCGCTATGGCGTTGACGGATGATTCGGTGTCGCTGGACGATCCCGCGCTCCAGGAGATTGACCGCCTGGCAATCTTTATGGGCACCGAGGGTGCTGGCTTGGGCGCCAAGACCATTGCAGGCTGCGACCGCGCCGTGCGTATTCCGATGGCGCATGGGGTCGATTCACTCAACGTGGCCGCGGCAAGTGCTGTCGCCTTTTGGCAGCTGTGCCCGCATGTGAGCAACGAGTACCACTACCAGCCGGGGCTGTATCACTAGGCAATTGTTTCGCGCTGGGCTCTGGTTCGGGGTGTCTCGGCCGATACCGGTCGGTGCTAAGCTGGTATTGGCTTTGGTCTTAAATTGCCGTTTTGTTGTATGACGTACGCTAGTGGGGAGGGCGTGTGGCTAAGAAATCTACGGCTATCGATGTAACGCATGGCGTTATTTGGCAGCAGCTGCTGTCGCTGTGCGTCCCCATCTTCTTTAGTTCGTTCTTTCAGCAGGCATACACGCTTATCGGTACCTATATTGTCGGTCAGTTTGGCGGCAAGCTCGCGCTGGGTGGCATTCAGGCCACGATGGTGCTTACGGAGCTCTGCATTGGTTTTTGCGTCGGTGTTGGTGCTGGATGTGCCGTTATTACCGGCCAGTTTTTTGGTCAGCATGATGACGAGCGCTTGAGCCGATCGGTCCATACGGCCATGACGCTCGCGCTGGTGGGCGGCATTGTCATTTCCATTCTGGGCATGGTGTTTGTCGAGCCGATGCTTGTGCTGATGAATACACCGCATGAGCTGCTGGCCGAGGGTGTGGCGTATGCCCGTTGCTACTTTGCCGCCATGTTTGCGGCGCTGCTGCTCAATATGGGGACGGCGTTGTTGCGCGCCGTGGGCGACACGCGCGGTCCGGCGGTTATTATTGCCTCCGGCTGCTTCGTCAATGTGGCATTCGACATTCTTTTTGTCGCCGTGCTGCACATGGAAGCGCTGGGCTGCGGCATCGCGGTGGCGCTGACTATCTGCACCAATGCCACGATGATTGTGATCCGCATGATGCGCGCTCCGGGGGCGTGGCGGTTGTCGCTATCCAAGCTCGGTATCGATCGCAGCATTTGCAAGAGCATGCTTTCGTGCGGTTTGCCGCTGGGCGTTCAGTCTGCGGCGTATTCGATCTCCAACGTTTTGATTCAGGTGTCGGTCAACTCGTTTGGAGCCGATGTTACGACCGCTTGGGGCCTTTCCGGCCGCCTGGACGGCATTATCTGGATGGTGACCGAGGCGCTTGGTGTGTCGATTACTACGTTCTCGGCGCAGAACTTTGGTGCGCGCAATTACGATCGCATGCGAAAGGGATATCACACGTCGCTCGTGCTTTCATTTGTGCTTATCGGTGGCCTGTCTGCCGTGCTGCTGGTGTTTTCGGGCCCGCTTTCGCGTCTGTTTATCGACGATGCCGCGATATCGGCCTACACCACGACGATTCTTCATTTCATCGCGCCGTTCTACGCGATCTTCTCGATTATCGAAAATGCGTCCGGCTCCATCCGCGGCGCCGGCGTGAGCTTCCAGCCTATGATGCTCACGATCTTCGGTACGGTCGTGCTCCGTGTGGCGTGGGTGTTCGCGATTATGCCGCTCGACCCCTCGCTCGAGCATCTGCTGCTGGTCTACCCCGTAACCTGGGTAATCACCGCCACGATGTTCACCGTCTACCATCACAGCGGCAACTGGCTAGGCCGCGCCACTGCCTAGCCATTGGGGACGTCCGCAATGGCTAGTATTCGATGCCTTGGCGGGCCAGGAGGCCTTCGTCGAAGTAGTGTTTGACGGGGCGCATTTCGGTTACTAGGTCGGCAAGGTCGGCGAGGGGCAGCAATCCGCGGCCGGTGAGCACGAGCTCCGTGGTGGTCGGTTTCATCGCGATCAACGCTTCGACATCTTCGCGCTTCACAAAGCCCCGTCGCATGGCTTCTCCCAGCTCATCCAAGATCAGCACGTCGACCTGGCCAATCTGCTCCCGCGCCAGCTCCATGATCTGTGTGGCACAGGCTTCGGGCGTGTCGCGGTCGGCCTGTACGATGCGTAGCCCCAATCGAGGTGCTGCGTCATGTTCGGCGCAGTGCAGCTTCTTGGCAAACTGAAGCATGAGTACGTTAAGCCCATAGCCCGTGGCGCGCAGCGCGAGCCCCAGCGCAGCCGTCGTCTTGCCCTTGCCGTCGCCCGTGTAGATCTGAACCTTGCCGACTTCCAGTGATGCCATCTCTGTCCTTTCGTGCCCGGCGTCGGTTTATCGCCGTCCGGGTTGGGTATTCTAGTTAGCATTATCAACCCCAGTAGATGGAGTTCAAGCAGATGGAGATGGATGACAACAAACGTAGACGGAATATGATCCTCTACGTGCTCATCGCCTTCGTCGTCTACCTCGTGCTCTCGACCGTTCTGTTCCCTAACATCGGTCACACGCAGCAGATTACGAAGACCGATTACTCGACGTTTGTCAAAGCGCTCGATAAGAAGAGTGTCGACAAGGTCGAGTACAACACGGACGATTACACGATTTATTACACCAAGAAGGGCGAGGACGAGAATATCGCCTATAAGACGACCGGTGTGCCGAACGATGCGGGCTTTACCGATCGCGTGCTTGAGTCTGGCGCTTCGCTGGAGTCGGTCGTTCCCGATAAAAACTCGGGTCTGATGACCTACTATCTGCTCACACTCATTCTTCCCATGGCGATTTTCTTCCTCATCGGTTGGTGGCTCAACCGCCGCATGAAGAAGGCTATGGGCGATGACGGCCCGTCGATGAACTTTGGCGGCGGCGGTTTTGGCGGCGGCGGACTGGGTAAGTCCGGCGCGCGCGTGATCGCCTCCAAGGACGTGGGCGTGACCTTTAAGGATGTCGCTGGCCAGGAAGAGGCCAAGGAGTCCCTCAAGGAGGTCGTCGACTTTCTGGAGAAGCCGCAGCGCTACGAGGAGATCGGCGCCAAACTGCCGCGCGGTGCTCTTCTTGTCGGCCCTCCGGGTACGGGTAAGACCCTGCTTGCCAAGGCCGTTGCTGGCGAGGCGGGCGTTCCGTTCTTTAGTATTTCGGGTTCCGAGTTCGTCGAGATGTTCGTCGGCCGCGGCGCCGCCAAGGTACGCGATCTGTTTAAGCAGGCCAAGGAAAAGGCCCCGTGCATCGTCTTTATCGATGAGATCGATACCATCGGCAAGAAGCGCGATGGCGGCGGCTTTAGTGGCAACGACGAGCGCGAGCAGACGCTCAACCAGCTGCTGACCGAGATGGACGGCTTCGATAACCACAAGGGTATTGTCGTTCTCGCTGCGACCAACCGACCCGACAGCCTTGACCCGGCCTTGTTGCGCCCCGGTCGTTTTGACCGCCGCATCCCCGTTGAGCTGCCCGACCTGACCGGCCGTAAGAACATTCTTGAGCTGCATGCCAAGAGCGTGAAGACGCAGCCCCCGATCGACCTGACCGCGATTGCCCGCGCCACGCCCGGTGCCTCGGGCGCCGACCTGGCCAATATCATCAACGAGGGCGCGCTGCGTGCCGTCCGCGAGGGTCGCAAGCGCGCCACGCAGGACGATTTTGAGGAGTCGGTGGAGGTTGTCATCGCCGGTCAGCAGCGTAAGTCGACGGTGCTGTCCGATCACGAGAAGCAGGTTGTTTCTTACCACGAGATCGGCCATGCCATCGTTGCCGCCCGCCAGAAGGGCTCTGCGCCGGTTACCAAGATCACCATCGTGCCGCGCACGAGCGGTGCTCTGGGCTACACCATGCAGGTCGAGGAGGATGAGCGCTTCCTGACCACGCGCCAGGAGGTCCTGGACAAGCTCGCCGTCTACTGCGGCGGACGTGCTGCCGAGGAGCTCATCTTTGGTGAGATGACGACCGGTGCGGCCAACGACATCGAGCAGGCCACCAAGCTCGCCCGTAACATGGTGACGCGCTTTGGTATGTCCGATGAGTTTGGCATGATGGCGCTCGGTACCGTCCAGAACGCGTACCTCAACCAGGACACGTCGCTTACCTGCGCTCCCGGTACGGCGGAGCGCGTGGACGCGATTGTCGCTAAGCTGATCGAGGACGCGCATGATCGTGCCCTGCAGATCCTCAAGGAGAACAAGTTTAAGCTCCACGAGCTGGCTCGTTATCTGTACAAGAAGGAGACGATCACGGGCGAGGAGTTTATGAATCTTCTCACGCGCGAGAATCCGCTGATGCCAAAGCAGCAGTAATACTGGTTGCGCAGTGTCTATCGCCTCATTTGAGTGTCCATCTCAAATGGGGCGTTTTGCGTGGGGAGAGTTGAATATGAAGATCGTGGTGAGTGCCTGCTTGATGGGAGAGAGCTGCAAATATAACGGGCTCGACAATTACCATCGCGCGTTGGTCGAGGCCTGCGAGCGAACGGGGACCGAGGTTCTCTTGGTGTGCCCCGAGGTTTTTGGTGGCTTGCCCACACCGCGCAAGCCGTCCGAGATTGTGAACGGCGAGGTTCGTACCTGCGAGGGCATCTCGGTCGATCGCGAGTTTCGCCTGGGTGCAGAGCGCGCGCTCGATATGTGCGAGCAGGCGGGCGGCCCGTCCGAGATCGCTGCGTGCGTCTTACAGGACCGTAGCCCTTCGTGTGGTGTAGGCCGTATCTACGACGGAACCTTCAGCGGTACGCTCACCGCGGGCAACGGCGTTTTCGTCGAGCTGCTGCTGCGTCACGGGTACCGTGTGATTCCGGCTAGCGAGTTCGATCCCAGCATGCTGGAACATTGTCCATAGCACTCGAACCCAACACTTCCTCACGGGTGACCGTTTTGGCATCATCCGTGAAGTTGATATTGAGTACGACCCGGTCATCAAAGACGTAGACCGAGTTGACAGGCGCCGTACCCAGGCAGCCCCTCCCCGCGGCCCTCGCGCAGGAACGCGCACGCGGCCTTCCCGTCTCTTGCGCCCCTCCCGGAACTGTCCACATCAGTGTAGCCAATCCAGTCCGCAAAGGGCTGCAGCCCGGACAACGCGGCGATGGAGGGCTTCTTCGGCCTGCTCAAGAAGGAGTTCTGGCACGGCAGGGACTGGTCGGACTGGACCCCCCCCGCCCGCTTCATCGAGGAGCTCGGGGGCTGGATCGGTCGATACAATACGGAGAGGCGCAGCGATGCGCTCGGTGGCCGCACGCCGGCCGAGTTCCGCTCCGCGCTGGGAAGGGCCGCGTAACGGTTCAAGAAATCGTCTGCAGTCCCCATTCTTGCCCCTTTGGGACAGCTTTTTGTTGGGGCGTGCCTGCCCCAAACCCTGCTAGGAACGAGTGCAGCAAACTGGAATTTTCAAATTAGTCTTTGCAAATTACCTTTGAACCTTCACCATCAATTACAATTCCCTGACGGTTGTTAATTGGGCATA
>UQSB01000034.1 GCA_900543505.1 uncultured Collinsella sp.
CGACTTTTTTATTTTCAATTTCTTCCTTTATCAGACTTCCTACACTTGAAAAGTGAGAACATAAAAACAGTTTCATCAATATTCTCCTTTATATATAAATTCTTATTTGTTGAACTAAGCCGTGTATACCATACTCTCCAATGAAAGAGCGCCCTGATATAGCGAAATTTTGCCGTTTTCCTGCGTACGTGCGTACGCACTCCACAGGAATTCTAAGGGGCCTGCCCCCTTAGCACGCGGACTTTGGAACAAAGTCTAGTGTGCTACGCCTTGCCAGAGGTGTACTGGCTCCCGGTACGCACGTACGAAGCAATTGCCATCAATGCGCCATATAAGTGGCGATCAAGTTCGTATAAAGCGACCTTGATCCCGTAAAACAAAAGGCAGGATACCATCACCACGATGATACCCCGCCTTTGTTCGTTCCTGTTTACCGTTCCGAGTAGTCCTTCCGCAGAATTTTCGATAAAAAAACGTACCCGAACCCTTTCTCGTAAAGAATCGGGTTCGGGTACGAACTGAATGGTGGAGCAATATAAACCACCACAAAGGTGCCTGTCCCCTTTGTGGTGGTTTTGGCCTAGAGCTAAAGCGTGTGGCCGTAGGTGTTGGCTGCCTTGATGGCGGCGGCGAACTTCTCGTCGGTGAAGGGCTCCGGGTTGCCCTGCTTCCACTCGTTGGTGGCGTGCGCGTACTCGCACAGGGCCAGGATGTCGGTCTCGGAAAGCCCGACCTGCTCTAGCGTCACGGGCAGGCCCATCTGCTTGTTAAAGGCTGCGTAGCGCTCAAGGTTCTCGGTATCGCCCGTGTAGGCAAACAGCACGAGCACACCCAGGCTCACGACCTCGCCGTGCAGGTAGGAGCCCTCGCGCGGGATGCTGCACGTGGCGTTGTAGAACGTATGCGCCACGCTCGAGTTGTAGTAGTAATCGTTTTGGTTGGTCAGGTTGGAGACGTAGCCCGTGTTGACCACGATATCGAGCGCGATCTGCTTGACGGCCTCGGTCGACAGGTTCTGGCGAACGTCCTCAAGACCCTGCACGCCATAGGTAAACAGCGGCTCGGAGCAGGTGTGTGCGAGCGCCAGGCCAAGACCTGCGGTGTGCTCCAGGTTGCCGGCGCTCGTGGCGTACTCGACCTCGGGCTGCTTGGACAGGGCATCGCCCACGCCCGCCCAGAAGTACTCCGCCGGAGCCTCGGCGATGATCTTGGGGTTGATGAAGATGTGCGCGGGTCGGTTGGGGTACGAATAGCCCTCGAGCGAGCCGTCGTCGTTGTAGACAACGGCAATGGCGGTCGCGGCCGAGCAGTTGGAGCAGATCGTCGGTACCGTAAAGACGATCTTCTTGAGCTCGATGGCCGCCGTCTTGACGGTGTCGAGCGCTTTGCCGCCGCCGCATGCGATGAGCACATCGGCCTCTCGGCAGGCGGGGGAGTTAACAAGCTTGGCGATATTGGCACGCGTGCTGTTGGTGCCGTAGACGCGTGTCTCCAGAATCTCGACGTCGGTGTCCTCCAGTGCCGCTTCGATACTGGGAAGCGCCGCGGCCAGTGCTCGTTTACCACCGATAATCGCGACCTTGGCCGCTCCGTACTCGGCCAGCGCGCTGGGCAGTTCGTCAAAGCAATCCTCGCCGACGGTATAGTCGCTCATTCCAATCGTGCGCATAGCAGCCTTCTTTCGTTAGATAAAGTACTTTCAGGTATTTTGCTCCAAGTGAGTGCTTGCGATCGCGAGAAGTTTCTAAAAGTATGAAACCGATGTTGAGGGTTTTTCGCCGGCGTTGACCGTGTTACCATACAGCGCATAAGCGTTGATGGGGACGAGTAGTCGGCCGTCCGCATGCTACAGAGAGCGGGGAGCGCTGAGAACCCGTGCATGCGACCGATGAAAATCACCCCGGAGCTGCGGTCCCAACGGACGTGCCGCGCAGGTTCGTCTTAGTAGACATCGCCGAGATGGTCGTCGATACAGGCCAGCCGAGTAACGGATGCGAGCGCGCGAATACGCGGGCGAGGGCATCTAAGCTGGGTGGTTAAGCGAAGAGCTTTTGCGGGCGTGCAGCCCGTTTGTGGCGCTTCGTCCCAGCTTGTAGGGACGGGCGCTTTTTTTGGTGCCCAGAGGGCGTGCGCGCCCATGACAAGAAAGGGGTACCGTGGCAAACGAGTACAAGCAGACGATGAATCTGCCTAAAACCGGATTTCCCATGCGTGCCGGTCTTTCCAAGTCCGAGCCCAAGCGACTCAAGGACTGGCAGGACAACAAGGTCTACGAGCAGGTTCTGAAGAAGAACGAGGGTCACAAGAAGTTCGTGCTGCACGACGGTCCTCCGTACGCCAACGGCCCGATCCACATCGGCCATGCCATGAACAAGATCTCCAAGGACATGATCAACCGTTACTGGATGATGCAGGGCTATGAGGTTCCCTATGTTCCCGGTTGGGACTGCCACGGTCAGCCGATTGAGCACAAGGTCGAGGAGAAGCTCGGCACCGAGAAGTTCAACCAGACCTCCACGGCCAAGATCCGTGAGCTCTGCAACAAGTTCGCTGTCGAGAACATCGAGCTGCAGAAGGCCGGCTTCCGTCGTCTGGGCGTGCTCGGCGACTGGGACAACCCCTATTTGACGCTCTATCACCAGCATGACGCCGCCGACATCGAGGTCTTTAAGGCCATGTTCGATAAGGGCATGATCTATCGCGGCCACAAGCCGGTTCACTGGTGCAAGCACTGCCACACCGCGCTGGCCGAGGCCGAGATTGAGTACTCCGACGAGACGAGCCCGTCCATCTTCGTGCGCTTTGAGATGACTTCCAAGCCCGCCGGCCTCGAGGACTTCGACGGACCGGTCGACTTCATCATCTGGACGACCACGCCGTGGACCATCCCCTCCGACCAGGCCGTTTCCCTTAAGCCCGGCGCCGCCTATGTCGCCGTTGAGCACGAGGGCCGTGCCGAGGTCATGCTCGAGGACCTGGCTCCCAAGTGCTGCGAGGAGTTTGGCTGGGAGTACACCCCGGTTATGGTCGACGGCAAGCCCTATGTGGTTCCCGCCGAGACCTTCCACCACATCCACTACAAGCAGCCGATCTTTGACGGCGTTGAGGGCGTGGCACTGCTGGCCGATTACGTCGGTGTCGATGACGGTACCGGTATCGTCCACAACTCGCCCGGACACGGCGTCGACGACTACTTTGCCTGCCTCAAGGAGGGCATCACCGACATCTGCATGCCGGTCGACGACGACGGCAAGTTCTACACCGGTGAGGAGTTTGGCACCGGTGGCCCCTTCAGCGGTATGGATACCGACGAGGCCAACCCGCACATCATCGAGTTCCTGCGCGAGCGCGGCGCCCTGGTCCTCGAGAAGAAGATCACGCACAGCTATCCGCACTGCTGGCGCTGCAAGCACCCGGTGCTCTTCCGTGCCACCGACCAGTGGTTTGTCTCGATGGACAAGACCGGTTTGCGCGAGCAGGCTGGCAAAGAGGTCCGCGAGAACGTCAAGTGGTATCCGGCCCACGCCGCCAACCGCATTGGCGCCATGGTCGAGCAGCGTCCCGACTGGTGCATCAGCCGTCAGCGCAACTGGGGTGTGCCTATCCCCAGCTACACCTGCGCCGACTGCGGCGAGAAGGTCATGAACGACGCCACGCTCGACGCCGTCATCAAGCTCTTCCACGAGAAGGGCTCCGACGCCTGGTTCACCGACGCTCCCGAGAGCTACCTGGGCGAGGCCTGCGTCTGCCCCAAGTGCGGTGGCCATCACCTCAAGGCTGATAAGGACATCCTTGACGTGTGGTGGGACTCCGGCGTGTCTTGGAAGGCCGTCTGCGAGTACCGTCCCGAGCTGGAGTACCCGGCGGACGTCTACCTCGAGGGCTCTGACCAGCACCGCGGTTGGTTCCAGAGCTCACTGCTCACCTCGGTGGGCGCCAACGGCCACGCTCCGTACAAGGCGGTCGTCTCACAGGGCTTTACCCTCGACGGCCAGGGCCGCAAGATGTCCAAGTCGCTCGGCAACGTCATCGACCCCAATAAGGTCTGCGACGAGATGGGTGCCGACATCATCCGTCTGTGGGTCGCCTCCGTCGATACCAGCTCCGACGTCTCCATCGACCACGAGATTCTCGCTCGTACGTCCGATGCCTACCGTCGTTTCCGCAACACGCTGCGATTCCTGCTCTCCGAGCTCGAGGGTCAGTTTGAGCCCGAGACCGACGGCGTCGCCTTTGCCGACCTGCTGCCGCTCGACAAGCTCATGGTCGCCCGCCTGACCCAGGTCCAGGCCGAGGTCGACGATGCCTACGCCAGCTACGAGTTCCCGCGCGCCTACCGTGCGCTTTACGACTTTGTGGTTACCGAGCTCTCCAACGTGTATCTCGACGCCCTGAAGGACCGTCTGTACTGCGAGAAGCCCGGTTCGCTCGAGCGTCGCAGCGCCCAGACCGTGCTGGCCGAGCTCTTCTCGATGCTCATGCGCGACCTGCAGCCGATCTTGTCCTATACGGTCGACGAGGCCATGGCCTATGCGCCCGCCGGCTGCGTCGATCACCAGAAGTACGCCGCGCTGCTCGATTGGTACAAGTCGCCCATCACGGTCGACGAGGCCAACGAGTTTGAGGGCGTGCTCGAGGCTTCACTCGAGCTCCGTAGCGTCGTGACCAAGGCCCTTGAGGATGCCCGCTCCGCTGGCACCTTCACCAAGAGCCAGCAGGTCCGCGTCAAGGCGGTCGTTCCCGCCGAAATGTATGCGCTGCTGACCGGCGACAAGGCCGTCGACCTGGCCGAGTTTTACATCGTCTCCGATGTTGAGCTTACCCAGGGCGAGGAGCTTTCTGTTGCCATCGATGCTGCCGAGGGCGAGTGCTGCGACCGTTGCTGGAACTACCGCACCACCGTCGGCGAGTACAACGGCCACGCTCACATTTGCAAGAGGTGTGCGAATGCCTTGTAGTTACGCGGTTTTACCAAACCGCGTAACCGGTTGACGCTGCAAACCCGCCAGAGCGGCAATCTGCCTTTCAACTTCGGCGGCATGACCAGAAGATCAATGCCGCCTCGTTTCAAGGCACCTTGCTCGCTCTGGCGGGTTTTCGCTGTCGGTAACGAATCATCGGCTATTTCGTTGCGGGTCAATATAAGATATTGATTTGCGTTAAACGGAATTTGATTATCTGAGGGTAGGGGATTGATTTGGGTCGTACTGGGGATATGACGCCGCCTTTGCGTTGGCGGTTGGGTGTTGCTGGTGGGGTAGCGCTGGCTGTGCTGCTTGTTGACCAGCTGACCAAGCTTGCGGTTCGTGCCGTTGGCGATGCTCTGCATGTGACTGTTATCCCCGGTGTGATCGACTTCCTTTTCGTGCGTAACATCGGTGCCGCCTTTAGCATGGGCGAGGGACATGGCCTCGCGTTTGCCGTTCTGGCGCTCGCGGTTATTGTCGCCATTGCCGTGTACCTGGTTCGTGCACCCCAGCTTGCCCATTTGGAGGTCATAGGTATGGCAATGGTCGCGGGCGGCGCCATCGGCAACGCGATCGATCGCTTGGCCATGGGCTTTGTGACCGATTTTATTGCCACCACCTTCATCGACTTCCCCGTCTTCAATGTGGCCGATATCGGCATTACCGTGGGCGTCGTGCTCGCCCTCTTCGGTTACATGTTCTTGAGCCCCGCGGCCCGTGAGGTCGATGCGACCGCCGAGCTTAACGCCCGTGACGAGGCCCGCGCCAAGCGCAAGGCTAAACAACGTGGGGAGCGTGCCCGCAAGATTCGCGAAAGGAATGAGCGTTAATGGCCGACATCCATATCCTTGTTGCCGACGATGCCGCTGGCCAGCGTCTCGACGCCTATCTGGGCGCCAACGACGGCTGCCCCACGCGCTCTGCCTGTGCGCATCTGATTGAGGGCGGGGCCGTAGTAGTCAATGGCGAGACCTGCCTGTCCAAAAAGTACGCCGTGCGAGCCGGTGACCGTATTTCGGTTGATTTGCCCGAGCCGCACGATCCCACCGACGTGATTCCCGAGGCCATCCCGCTCGACATTCGCTATGAGGACGACTACCTCATCGTGCTCTCCAAGCAGCGCGGCCTGGTGTGCCATCCTGCGCATGGTCATGAGAGCGGTACGCTCGCGAATGCGCTGGTCTATCACTGCGGTATCGACCATCTGGGCACCGTGCAGGGCGAGGACCGCCCCGGTATCGTACATCGTTTGGATCGCGATACCTCGGGTCTTATGCTTGCGGCAAAGGACGACGACACCCAGCGCGCGCTCCAAAATCTTATCCGTACGCGCACGCTCGACCGCCGCTACATTACGCTCGTTCACGGTCATATCGCCATGGATGAGGGCACCATTAACACCGGCATTGCCCGTTCTACACGTGACCGTGTCAAGATGGCGGTTTCC
Organism: uncultured Collinsella sp.; assembly: GCA_900543505.1. Taxonomy (GTDB): domain Bacteria; phylum Actinomycetota; class Coriobacteriia; order Coriobacteriales; family Coriobacteriaceae; genus Collinsella. Next base: position 6,415 of record UQSB01000034.1, read on the forward strand.
GATGATCCTTTTGCGCGCCAGGCCATCACGACCTTTAAGGTCCTTGAGCGCTTTGATTCCACGCGCTTTGATGACGGCTACACGCTCGTTGAGTGTCACCTGTTTACCGGTCGCACGCATCAGATTCGCGTGCACATGCGCCATATCAACCACGCCTGCGTGGGCGATCCGCTCTACGGTAAGTGCGATGCGCGTGCCGATCAGGGTCTGACCAGGCAATTCCTCCATTCCTGGCGCGTGGCGTTCGATCATCCCGTGACGGGAGAGCGCATTGAGTGCCGCGACGAGCTGCCGTGGGATCTCGCCGCCGTCCTCGACGACTTAGCCCCGCGTTCGCTTGGTCGCACTGCTGCCGGCGACGAAATCGTACCGCAGCTCGGTCTGCCCGAAGCCTAGCCAGTATTAGGTGGTTTCTTGAACTCGGTAAGCCTGCGGTAAGATATACGGTTGTTTACGTAACACGTTCCTGGGAGCCTGCATGCTCGCCTTTTTACAAACCAACACACCCATCGTGATCTTCAACCAGATTGTCGTCACGCTGCTCACGGTCTGCTTCTTGTACCAGGTGGTCTTCTTTGTCATCGGTGCTCTCCGCGGCGAGGTCGCGCCTCCCAAGGCCAAAAAACTCCACCGGTATGCCTTCTTTATCGCGGCGCATAACGAGGAGGCCGTGATCGCCAACCTCGTTCGCTCCATCAAGGACCAGGATTATCCGTCCGAGCTCATCGAGGTCTTTGTCGTCGCCGATGCCTGCACCGATAACACCGCGCAGCTCGCGCGCGAGGCGGGCGCTGTCGTGTACGAGCGAAACGACCTGGCCCGTAAAGGCAAGAGCTGGGTCATGGACTTTGGTTTTGACCGCATTCTTAACGAGTATCCCGATACCTTTGAGGGCTACTTTATCTTCGATGCCGACAACGTTATCTCCCGCGATTACGTCTCCAAGATGAATGACGCCTTTGACCAGGGCTTCCATGTGGTCACAAGCTACCGCAACTCCAAGAACTTTGGCAGCTCGTGGATCTCGGCTGCCAACGCCACTTGGTACCTGCGCGAGGCGCGTTTCCTTAACAACGCGCGTAATATCTGCAAGACGTCCTGTGCCGTCTCGGGTTCGGGCTACCTCATCTCCGCCAGTGTTATCGAGGGTATGCACGGCTGGCAGTTCCACACGCTGACCGAGGATATTCAGTTCACCACGTTCTGCGCCATTCACGGCATTCGCATTGGCTATGCGCCGGCGGAGTTTTTTGACGAGCAGCCCGTGACGTTTAAGGCGTCCTGGAAGCAGCGTATGCGCTGGACCAAGGGCTTCTACCAGGTGTTCTTTACCTACGGTAAGCATCTGGTCAAATCGACGTTTTGCTATCATCGCTTTGCCGCATATGACATGTTTATGACCATCGCTCCGGGCATGTTGCTGTCCCTGATCTCCATGCTCGCCAACGCTACCTTTCTCATCGTGGGCGGGCTTTCGCATGGCTTCTTGGCCACCGAGGTCGAGATGCAGGCTTGTGCCGCCTCGCTCATTATGACCTTCGCGATGATGTACCAGACCTTCTTTATCCTGGCGCTACTTACGACCATCTTTGAGTACAAGCACATTCATTGTGCGCAAAAGTGGCGCCTGGTGACCAACCTGTTTACCTTCCCGATCTTTATGTTCAGCTATATCCCCATCACGGTGGCAGCGCTGTTCCTAAAGGTCGACTGGGTCCCGACGCAGCACGCCGTCAACGTTACCCTCGACGAGGTCATGCAAGGCGCCAAATAACCACCATCAAAACCACCACAAAGGTGCCTGTACCTTTGTGGTGGTTTTTGCTTTTGAGCAGCTGTTCATGGAGGTGCACGATGGTCTATATCCCGTTTTGGATTTGTATCTTTGCCGGCGCGGTGATTGATGCCCGTGAGCGGCGGTTTCCCAATCAGCTTGCCGGCGCGTGTGCGGTGGCGGCGCTTGCAGGCGTTTGGCTCGACAAGGGTGTTAACACGGCGTTTGACCACGCCGGTCTTGCGGTCATCGTCTACCTTTCCCTTGTGCTGACCGAGTCGCTTTGGCGGCGTTTCCGCCAGGCCCCCGGCATCGGCATGGGGGATGCCAAGGCGCTTTTCGCGCTTTGCACGCTCGACCCTCTGGGCGGCATCGTGGCATTTGCCGTCGCGCTCCTGGTCCTGGCCCTCTCCTGCCTCTTTACAAAATCGCGCTCCCTGCCTTTGCTCCCGTTTTTGGTGCCGATATTTGCCATAATCGAGGTCGTGGGCTGGACATTGTAACCGATTGCGCATCCTTTTTAAGGAGCATGCCATGGCAACTAATCAAGAAACGGCCGTCATTAAGGCGCGCATGGACCGTATTCCCTCGGCGTTATCGCCCGAACTTGTCGAGCGCATTGCCGCAGATCGTGCTTCGGGCTATGTCAACCCGTACCGTTGCGACGATGACCAGGTCATCCGTCGCGTTGATCGAGCCGCAGACGAGGGCACGCTCATGCGTCCGGCGTTTATGCGCGATACCGAAAAGATTCTTCATCTTCCGGCGTACACTCGCTATGCCGGCAAAACACAGGTCTTCAGTTTTCGCAGCAACGACGACCTGTCGCGTCGTGGCCTGCACGTGCAGCTTGTCTCGCGCATCGCACGCGATATCGGCCGCGCCCTGGGGCTTAACTGCGACCTGATCGAGGCGATTGGCCTGGGCCACGACTTGGGCCACACGCCCTTTGGCCATGCCGGTGAGCGATTTCTCAACGATATCTATCACGAGCGCACGGGTCGTTATTTTTTCCATAACGTGCAGTCGGTCCGCGTGCTCGATGCGCTGTATGGCCGCAACGTGTCGCTCCAGACGCTCGACGGCGTCCTTTGCCACAACGGCGAGTACGAGCAACGTGTTTTTGAGCTTTCGGACATGGGTTCCTTTGACCAGTTCGACCGAACCGTCGAGGAATGCATTGCCACAGGCTATAGCGCGATTGAGCACCTGCGTCCCATGACACTCGAGGGTTGCGTGGTTCGCATCTCGGATATCCTTGCCTACGTTGGGCGCGATCGCCAGGACGCCATTGCGGCTGGCCTGCTGTCGCCCGACGCTTTTGACGACGGTCGGGGCGGCGCCTATAACAGCTGGATTCTCACGCACGCATCCATCGATATCGTTGAGCATAGCTACGGCAAACCGCGTATCGAGATGAGCGGGGACCTGTTTGAGGAGATCCGCCGGGCTAAGCGCGAGAACTACGAGAAGATCTATAGCAAGGGCGGTATCGAAGGCGACTCCGAAGCGGAACTGCGCGAGGCCTTCGAAAAGCTCTACGACCGTTGCCTGCAGGATATAAACGAGGGTGACGAGTCCTCCTACATCTTTAAGCACCACATTTCGCGTATTGAGCAGCAGCTTTCCTATTATGGCCGCACCTATGCTTGGCAGGACGACAAGGATCAGGACGTCGTCGATTACATTGCAAGCATGACGGATGGTTATTTCTGCGAGCTGACGAGCAAATTGTTCCCAGGTCTAAAGTTTCCGCACCGCACCTATATTAACGAACGGTAGTTCGTATCCTTTCGGTATACTGTTGGTCAACAACGATTTTGATTGATGCACGGGATGGCTATGGACGACCTTTTTTCTGCTTCGACGCGCGAGCGCTCTTTTCAGAATGCCCCGCTTGCGGTGCGTATGCGCCCCAATTCGCTCGACGAGTATGTGGGCCAGCAAAAGGCCGTCGGTAAGGGCTCGTGGCTGCGCGCCGCGATTGAGCATGACGTGCTGTCGAGCGTGATTCTGTACGGCCCGGCTGGTACGGGCAAGACGACGCTGGCGCATATTATCGCCAACCATACCAAGAGTGAGTTTGTCGAGGTCAGCGCCGTCACGGGTACCGTGAAGGACCTGCGTCGCGTGATCGATGAGGCAAAGACGCGCCTGAATACGTATGACCGCCGTACCATCTTGTTCATCGACGAGATTCACCGTTTTTCGAAGTCGCAGCAGGATGCGCTTTTGCATGCGGTTGAGAACCGTACCGTCATTATGATTGGCGCCACGACCGAGAACCCGTACTTCGAGGTCAACTCCGCACTGTTGTCGCGTGGGCGCGTGGTAGAGCTTGATCACCTGAAGGACGAGGATATCGCCACGCTCATTGAGCGTGCGCTCGAGGCGCCACAGGGTTTGAACGGCAAGTTCTCGGCCGATGAGGATACGGTTAAGACCATCTGCACGCTGGCTGCGGGCGATGCACGCTCGGCGCTTACGACGCTCGAGCTGGCGAGCGAGATTGCCGTTACACGTCCCGATACCGAGGGAACGCCGGCGCCGGCGGCGGGGGAGCGCTATCCCATTACCGTGGATGACGTAAAGATTGCCAATCCGCGTCGTGGCTTTTCGTATGACAAAAACGGTGACATGCACTACGACATCATTAGTGCGTTTATTAAGTCCATGCGCGGCAGCGACCCCGATGCCACCATCTATTGGCTTGCGCGCATGATCGATGCGGGGGAGGACCCCAAGTTTATCGCCCGACGCATCATGATCCATGCTTCCGAAGACGTCGGTAACGCCGATCCGCAGGCCCTGCTTATAGCGCACGCTGCGTTTAAATCTGCCGAGGTCATTGGGTATCCCGAGTGTCGTATTAACCTGGCTCAGGCTGCACTCTATGTGTGCCTGGCGCCCAAGTCCAACGCGTGTGAGGCTTCAATCGATGCGGCGCTGGCCGATATCCATTCTAGTGGGCTTCGCGAGGTGCCGAGTTATCTACGCGATCGCCATCGCCCGGGCAGCGATGAATACGGTGTGTATAAGTATCCGCACGATTATCCCGAAGGCTGGGTCGCCCAGCGCTATTTGCCCGAAGGCTTAGAACGCGGTGCATTTTGGCAGCCTGCCGGCCGCGGTTGGGAAGAATGGCGCGTAGAGCAAAGCGAACGCGACCGCAGCGGGAATGCACCGAAGTAACTGCTGATTATTTTGTCCCAGGATCTCACGCTTGGCATGTTCGGTCCCCTTTGGGGTACCATGAACAGCGTCTGTATTTCGATTCCTTTGGGAGGCTTGTATGAGTCCCATTCAAATCGCCCTGCTGGTGCTCGCCGTTGCCGGCGTGTGGGCTGTTGTCGAGCTCGCGCTCACGCTGCGCAAGACCCGCACCGTCGTTGATTCGCTCGACAAGACGGTAACCGACCTCAACAATACGATTGCCGAGGCTCAGCCCGTGGTGGCAAAGCTTGATGGCGCCGTTGACGAGCTTACGCCGGCACTTGCCCAGATGGAGCCGCTCCTCAAGTCGAGCAAGACTGCCGTTGATGCTCTGACGTCTAACCTCGTTGAGGTTGAGGCGGTCGTTCGCGACATCTCCGAGGTCACGGGCAGCGTGGCTGAGGCCAGCAATGCCGTATCGAGCGTGACTGATTCTGCTGCTGGCGCCGTGCAGAAGCTCTTCAATAAGGTGAAGGCTCCTGCAGCCGACGCCGATCGCAAGCTCGCCGCTGCCGCCGCCGAGGCCGAGCAGCCTACTGAGCGCGTTCTGATTGGCGATGACGATGCCGCTGCTGACGACGATGATGTTCAGAAGCCCGCTGCTAAGCCTGCTCAGTATTACACTTATACGCCTGCCGAGACCTCCGAGGAGTCCTGCGATGAGTAGCGAAGCAACCTGCCCCATTACGCTGAGCGTTGCCGGTGATCCGCGTCTCGCGCGCTTGGTGCGCATGACGGCCGCCAACGTCGGCGCCCTGTGCTCTATGTCCGTTGATCGCATCGAGGACATTCGTATGGCTGCCGAAGAAGCCTTCATCTTTGGCTGCACGGCTGTTGATTCCGACGATATCTCGATCAAATTCGATGTCGACGAATCGCATGTGGGCATGACCTTTACCTTTGGCGACCAGGCGACTGTCGATGAGGATGACCAGGCTGCCGTGTATGCCGAGCTCATTTTGGCGAGCGTGTGTGACTCTTACGAAAAGACTACAGCGCCCCTAACGCTTTCCCTCGACCTCAAGGCGGATATCTAATATGACCGAACGCTCCCGGAGCGGCAAGACCGCTTGGGACAAGGAGAAAACCCGCGAGCTGTTTCGTCGTTATAAGGAGACCGGTGATCCGGATGCTCGCGAGCAGCTCGTCATGTCCCATATGAACCTGGTAAGGTTTCTTGCCAACAAATTCAAGAACCGCGGCGAGCCGCTCGATGACCTTTTGCAGGTCGGGTACTTGGGCTTGCTCAAGGCTATCGATCGCTTTGATCCCGAGCGCGGACTCGAGTTCACGACGTTTGCCACGCCCACCATCTTGGGCGAGATTAAGCGCCACTTCCGCGACAAGGGCTGGAGTGTGCGCGTGCCGCGTCGTCTGCAGGAGCTCTCTGCCAAGGTTAACCAGGCTACCGACAAGCTTACCAACGAGCTTCAGCGTTCGCCCAAGGTTGAGGAAATCGCCGATTACCTTGGCGTGACCGTCGACGAGGTGCTCGAAGCCATGGAATCGTCCTCGGCCTACACCTCGGTGCCCATCGAGGCTCCCGGCGCGTCCGACTCCGACGATGCTCCCTCGATTCTCGATCGCTATGCCGACGACGACAACGAGCTCGACTTTACCGATGACCGCCTGGTAATCGAGGAAGCCATCCGCGATTTCTCGCCGCGCGAGCGTGAGGTGATCGAGCTACGCTTTGTGAAGGGCATGACCCAGATCGAGATCGCCAAGAAGCTGGGCATTTCGCAGGTGCAGGTCTCGCGCCTACTGCGCCGCACCCTCAAGAAGATTCAAGACAAGATTGACCCTGACGGAGTAATGGTTCGTTCATGAGTGAGCACCCCCAACAAACCGACCGCACGCTGCGCGATACCCGCATTCTGACGCTTCGCATTTGGGCTGTCGTCGGTTGCATCGTCATCGCCGCCGTCATCTTTAACCTTATGGGCATCCTGGCACCGGTTATTGAGTTTCTTGCCGTCGGCTCCATCATTGCTTTTGTGATGTCCCCGATCACCAACTGGCTCGAGCACCATGGCGTGAATCGCGGCATCGGTTCGCTTATCGCGCTTATTGTGGTCGTTGCTGTGCTCGTCGGTGTCGTTTGCATCTTGTCGCCGATTCTCTTTGGTCAGATCATGGAAGTCCTGAGCCGCCTGCCCGAGCAGCTTCGTGTTGCGGGTGGCGACCTCAACGAGATGATCTCGCATGCCAAGACGCTCAACAACACGCCGCTCAAGGAGTATCTGGACGATAATCTTTCGTCGCTGGTTGCCGTGGCATCGAAGTATGTGTCTCAGATCGCTGCCGAGCTTGGCCGCGGTGTGTTCCCGCTCATCACCAATACAGCCTCGCAGTTGTTCGTGATCTTCCTTGGTCTGGTGCTTGCGTACTGGATGGCCTGCGACTACCCTCGCATGCACCACGAGATTTGCACCATCATCGGTCAGGAGAAGGAGACCTCGTACCGCTTTATGGTCGCCATCCTTTCTCGCTCTGTCGGCGGCTACATGCGCGGTATGGTCGTGACGTCCATCTGCGGTGGTTTCCTCGCCTTTATCGGTTTTATGATCATCGGCCATCCGTATGCGGCGCTCATGGCCATCTTTACCGGCATCATGCATTTGGTTCCGGTCGTCGGTCCCTGGGTGAGCGCAGCAATCGCCACAGTGCTCGGTTTCATGTTCAGCCCCATGTTGGCGTTATGGACGCTCATCGTGACGATGGTCGCTCAAAACGTCACCGATAACGTGATTTCGCCTAAGGTCATGCAGAGCTCGGTGCAGGTGCATCCCATCATGAGCCTCACGGCGCTCGTTATTGGCTCGGCACTCATGGGTCCTATTGGCATGATCATTGCCATTCCGCTGTGCGCAGCCCTCAAGGGCATTTTCGTCTACTACTTTGAGAACGAGACCGGCCGCCAGCTTGTGGCCTATGACGGCGCCGTGTTTAAGGGCACGCCGTACCGCGATGCCGATGGCAACCCGGTCGCCGCCTATGACGCGCTCGGGGACGATACGTTCATCTATGAGTCCGAGCTCATCGGCAACGAGACCGCGCCCGAGGCCAAGGCTATGCCCAAGCCCGAGCTCGATAATCCCTGGATCAAGCTCTCGGGTCTTCAGCCCGATGCCACGGGTTTCTTCAAGAATCCCTTCGCCAAGGATGACGATTCCAACTCTGATGACGATACCAAAACCGGCATCGACGGGTCCATGGACGATTCGGATTCTAAATAGGCCCCATTAACGTTTCTTGAAGTTGTAAATGACAAGAAACGCGAGCAAAGCGATTGATAAGGGACCGGCAACATAGAAAAAGAGAATGTCAATTGCGCGTAAAGTGTAATAAGCCTTATCGCCGGACATTACTGCATACAACACGTAGCCAAATGCTGGTTGGTTTGCGTACCAGCAGGAGAAAGCCAATAGCGTTAAAAGTGCCGCTAACAGAAGTGCATTGAGGAAAAATCGTTTGCTTTTCATCGATCGCTCCTTCCGGGTGACTCTTATATGTAATTCTACAGCAGTCCTTTTTCAAAGGATCGCACAGTACTAAATAACGTGCACTTTCGCTGGAGGGTCGCTGTTTGGCGGCCCTCTTTTTTGCACAGGCGCGGTGGGATGGTAATATCGTTACGTTTGAACTGTTTCGATGTGAAACCGAGGAGATTCCCTCTATGAGTGCTGACTACCCGTCAATGACTACGGCCGAGATTCGCTCTAAGTTCCTCAACTTCTTTGAGGAGCGCGGTCTTAAGCTCTATCCTTCTTCGTCCCTCGTCCCCGACGATCCTTCGCTGTTGCTTGCCAACGCCGGCATGAATCAGTTTAAGGAGTACTACCAGGGCAAGAAGACCATGAAGGAGATCGGCGCGATCTCCTGCCAGAAGTGCGTCCGCACCAACGACATCGATTGCATCGGCGAGGACGGCCGTCACCTGTCCTTCTTTGAGATGCTCGGCGACTTCTCCTTTGGCGGCGTGTCCAAGCAGCAGGCCTGCGCTTGGGCCTTTGAGCTCATCACCAAGGAGTTCAAGCTGCCGCTCGACCGCCTGTACTTCACCGTCTTTACCGAGGACGACGAGACTCACGACGTGTGGCGCTCTCTGGGCGTTGCCGAGGATCACATCTCCCGCCTGGGCGAGGACGACAACTTCTGGGCCGCTGGCCCCACCGGCCCCTGCGGTCCGTGCTCCGAGATCTACTTTGACATGGGCGAGGAGGTCGGTTGCGGCAGCCCCGACTGCAAGCCTGGCTGCGACTGCGACCGCTTCCTTGAGTTCTGGAACCTCGTGTTTACCCAGTACGACCGCCAGGAGGACGGCTCCATGCCGGAGCTGCCGCACCGCAACCTCGATACGGGCATGGGTCTGGAGCGCATGGCCGCCATCATGCAGCACAAGACCGCTAACTACGACGGCGATCTGATGCAGCACCTCATCAAACTCGGCGAGGAGATCAGCGGCAAGACCTATGACGCCGACGATTACTCCGGCGCCAGCCGCTCCCTGCGCATCATCGCCGACCACTCCCGTGCCGTCGACTTTATGATCTCGGACGGCATCCTGCCCGGTAACGAGGGCCGCGAGTACGTCCTGCGCCGCCTGCTCCGTCGTGCCGTGTTCCACGGTCGTCTGCTGGGCATCGAGGGCGCCTTCCTGACCAAGTTTATCGACGAGGTCAACGCTCAGATGGGCGAGGCTTATCCCGAGCTGCTCAAGAACGTCGCGCTCGTTAAGGGCATCGTCGCCTCCGAGGAGGAGCGTTTCTCAACGACGCTCGACAACGGCCGCGTTTACCTGGACGAGGCCCTGGCCGCGCTCGCCGACGGCGCTGTCCTTCCGGGCGATGTTGCCTTTAAGCTTCACGACACCTTTGGTTTCCCCATTGACCTGACTGTCGAGATCGCCGGCACCGCCGGTCACGACGTCGACATGGATGGCTTTACCGCTTGCATGGAGGACCAGAAGGCCCGCGCCCGCGCCAACGCCAAGGGCGATGCCTGGGGTAGCTTTAACGACGTGTGGGTCGAGCTTTCCGACAAGGTTGCCGCGACCGAGTTCGACGGCTATGACAACGACGTCATCGATGGCGCCAAGGTTGTCGCCATCGTGAGCAACGGCGAGTCCGTCGAGTCCGTTGCCGCCGGCGAGGACGTCGAGGTCGTGCTCGACCGCACCCCGTTCTATGCCGAGATGGGTGGCCAGCAGGGCGACGCCGGCGAGCTTTCCGCCGAGGGCGTTGCGCTGACCATTTCCGATACCAAGAACCACAACGGCCTGTATGCCCACGTCGCCCACGTCGCTGAGGGCACGCTGACCGTCGGTGCTACCGTGACCGCCGCGCTCGACGCCGAGCGCCGTGGCTTCCTGCGTCGCAACCACACCGCCACGCACCTGCTCGACGCCGCGCTTAAGCAGGTCCTGGGCGAGCATGTCTCCCAGGCTGGCTCGTTGGTGACGCCCGAGCACCTGCGCTTTGACTTCACCCACTTCGAGGCCCTGTCCTCCGAGCAGCTCAAGGCTGTCGAGGACCTGGTCAACCAGCAGATCTTCGCTTCCAAGCCGGTTGTGACCCGCGTCATGGGCATCGACGAGGCCAAGGCCGCCGGTGCTGTCGCCCTCTTTGGCGAGAAGTACGGCGACGTCGTCCGCGTTGTCTCCGTGGGCGCCGAGGACCAGCCGTTCTCCCGCGAGCTCTGCGGTGGCACGCATGCCGCCAACACCGCCGAGATCGGTCTGTTCAAGATCATCTCCGAGTCCTCTACGGGCTCCAACGTCCGCCGTATTGAGGCCGTGACCTCTAAGGGTGCTCTCGACTACATGGCCGACCGTCTGGCGCTCGTCGACGCCGCCGCTGCTGCGCTCAAGTGCCGCGTGGATGAGGTTCCCGCCCGCGTGGAGAACCTGCAGGCCGAGCTGCGCGAGACTTCCAACAAGCTCAAGAAGGCACTGACCGGTGGCTCCTCCGACGCTATCTCCAGCGCCATCGAGGGCGCCGTCGAGCTCGACGGCTACAAGCTCGTCGTCGCTGAGCTCCAGGGCCTTGAGGCTGCCGACCTGCGCAACGTCTGGGATACCGTGCACCAGAAGGTCGCCGGTCCTGTCGCCTGCGTCGTCGCCAGCGTGACCGAGAAGGGCACCCCGGCCCTGCTCGCCGCCGGCTCCGATGACGCCGTCAAGGCCGGTTTCCACGCCGGTAACGTGATCAAGCAGATCGCGGGCCTGGTCGACGGTCGCGGTGGCGGCCGTCCCAACATGGCCCAGGCCGGTGGCAAGAACGCCGCCGGCATCGCCGATGCCCTCGCGGCCGCTAAGACCGCGCTCGGCGCCTAAGAATCTAGGTAGTCGCTGTGGTCGCGCTTGCGCTGGACATAGGGGAGACCAGGATCGGCATCGCCGTCTCGAGCCGTGATGGCAAGATGGCGATGCCTGTCAAGGTGCTCCCGGCTGCAGAGGTCACCGGTATGGCCAAGACGTTCCGCTACCTGGTTGAGGACTATGAGCCCGATATCCTGGTAAGTGGGCGTCCCCTGACCATGGCCGGTGAGCCCGGTCCCCAGGCCGAGCGCGTTGCCGCTGTTGCGCAAAAGATTGCCGACGAGCTCGATCTTCCGTTGGAGTTTGAGGACGAGCGCCTGTCCTCGCAAGAGGCAAAGCGTATCCTGCGCGAGCAGGGCCTCAACGAAAAGCAGATGAGGGGCAAGATTGACATGATTGCCGCCAGCCTGTTTTTGCAGACGTGGCTTGATCGTAAAAACGAGGAGGTTTCGCATGCCTAGCGCTTCCGATTCGCGCCAGCCGAATTGTACACGTCAGTCGGCGTCGCGCCCTGCCCAGCCTGGCCAGCGTCCGGCACAGCCGACCCAGCGCGCAGCTCAGTCTGCCGCGCGCCCGGTGCAGTCCTCCTCTCGTTCGGCCCAACCTGTTCAACGGACGGGTCAGCAGCCTTCTGCTCGTTCGGTTCAGTATCCGGCTTCTCACGCGGCTCAGCAGCCCACTGCTCGTTCGGCTCAGCCTGCAGGCGGTGCTCGCTTTAAGCAACAGGCATCTACCCAGCGAACGCAGGCCCCCCAATCGCATTCGCATCACGCTCGCGGTTCGCATGGCGTTGCTCCGGCGACTCGCTCGAGCTACAACACGCATGCTCGTCGCGGTGCTCAAAAGGAGAGTTCTCCGGTTCCTATGATCATCGGCGTTGTGGTGGCCGTAATCGCGCTTGCTACTATCGCTTTCTTTGTCGTACCTGCCGTTAAGGGCTTCTTTGCCGGCGAGGATGCGAAAGTTGCTGCTGGCCAGCAAGTTACTATCACGATTCCCGATGGCGCCTCGGGTGATACCATCGCTTCGATTCTCTCCGAGAACCATATCGTCGAAGACCCCAAGGATTATTATGCGGCGGTCAAAAAGCTCAATGCCGATATGTCGCTTAAGCCTGGCGCCTACTCGTTTACCACGCTCATGGACGCGACCAAGGTTGTCCAGCAGCTCATGGAGGGGCCCAATGCCGGCTCCGATGCGCTGACTATCCCTGAGGGCCTAACGGTCGACCAGGTCGCCGATCGCGTGGCCGCGGCATACGACAGCATCTCCAAGGAAGACTTCCTTAACCAGGCCAAGGCGAGCAATTATGTGAATGATTACGCTTTCCTTAAAGATGCCGCGAACGATTCGCTCGAGGGCTTCCTATTCCCCAAGACCTATTCGTTGGGTAAGGACCCGTCTGCCGATGATGTGATTCGCGCCATGCTTGACCAGTTCAACGCCGAGTATAAGTCGCTTGACTTTGCCAGCTGCGAGGCCAAGATCAAGGAGCGCTATGGCGTGGAGATGTCCGATTACGACATCGTTAACCTTGCCTCGATCGTCGAGCGCGAGGGCCTCAACGCCGATCAGCGCGCGCATGTGGCTTCGGTTTTCTATAACCGTCTGGCGGGCAAGCTCGATGGCCTGCGTTACCTCAATAGCGATGCGACCATGATGTATGTCACCGGCGGCGAGGTTACCGCCGACGACCTGCAGAGCGATAGTCCGTATAACACCTATAAGCATGAAGGCCTGCCGCCCACGCCCATCTGCTCTCCGTCGCTCGAGGCGCTCAAGGCTACCCTTGAGCCGACCGACTCTGATGACCTGTATTTCTACATTACACAGGACGAGGAGTATTTCTCGAAGACCTACGAAGAGCACCAACAGTCTTGGAATTGATCATGAGGATTTTTAGCCCCAAACGATATGTTGCCTCAGTTGACCGCATCGACCTCGATACCCTCTGGGCCGACGGCAAGCGCGCCATTCTACTCGACCGCGATAACACTCTGGTGCCGCGCGATACCGAGCAGGTTCCCGCTGCGGTTTCAGCTTGGCTCGAAGCCGCCCATGCCAAGGGCTTTAAGCTGTGTATGGTGTCCAATAACTGGCATCGCGACCAGGTCATGGCATCGGCGCGCGAGCTGGGGCTCGAGGCTATCAGCCACGCCATGAAGCCCGCCCCGTTTGCCCTGAAGGCGGGTCTTAAGCGTCTGGGCGCCACGGCCGACGAGGCCGTGCTGATCGGTGACCAGCTTTACACGGACGTGTGGAGCGGTAACTTTGCCGGCGTTGACACTATTCTGGTCAAGCCGCAGGCGACCCAGGACCTGTGGTACACGCAGATCTTCCGTATCTTTGAGCGCCGGGCCCTGCGCGACCTTCCCTGCGAGGAATAGGTTTCGCCATGTCTCAGCACATCAAACACGGCTGCGACCATATCTTCTTTATCGGCTTTTTGGGCGCGGGCAAGTCGACGCTTGCGCGCAACGTGGGCACTATGTTCAAGCGGCGTTTTATCGATACCGATCGTTTGGTTGTGCGTCGATGCGGCAAGTCGGTGACCGAGATATTTGAGACCGAGGGCGAGGATCGTTTTCGCGAGCTCGAGACCTCGGCACTCCGTTCGCTTCAAAGCGAACGCAGCCTGCTGGTATCGTGCGGGGGCGGCATCGTCGAGACGCCGGTGAACATTGAGCTGATGCACGAGATGGGTACCTGTGTGTACCTCGAAGGCGACTTTGAGGACTCGTTGCGCCAGATTCGCCGCTCCGATACCCGGCCCGATTTCCGCTCGCCCGAGCATGCTGCGCGCCTGTTTGAGCATCGCCGTCCGCTGTATCGCCAGGCCGCCGATATTACCCTTGATATTCGCAACAAGTCCTTCGAGGACGTTTCCTACCTTTGTGCCGAGAAGCTTTTGGAGCGTGGACTGCTATGATTCGCCGTCAACTTATCAATTTCCAAAACCGCAGTGTCGATGTCCGCGTCGGATTGGGCGCGTTCGAGGAGCTGCCGCGCATGTTTGCCTCGGCTGTGGGCAAGCCCAAGCGCGCGATGGTGGTTTGGAACGACGCCACATCCGAGCGATTTGGCGAGGTTGTCGAGCATGCACTGGTTGACGCCGGTTTTGCCGTGTCGCTGCTCGTCCTCGAGGTTTCGCCTGCCGGTGCTACGCTTGCCGATGCCGATGCCGTCTTTGGCGCCCTATCGGCTAACGGCATTACCTGCGACGATCTCGTTGTCGCCGTCGGCGACGCGGCGACCTGCTCGGTCGTTTGCTGGTGTGCCAATCAGTGGTGCGGTCGCACCGAGTGCGCCTTGCTGCCGACGACGTTCGACGCCATGCTCACGGTCGCGACGACCATGAAGTCGCTCGTCGCCTCGTCGGCGCATGCGCTTCCCGCTATCGCGTTCCGTCCCGAGCCGGGCTTGGTCGTGTGTGACCTCGACCTTGTTCGCGAGGCGGACCCCGAGGATCTCAAGCTCGGCTATGCGGTACTTGTTGGCACCATGCTTTCGAGCAGCAAGTCCCGCTGGAATCAGTTTACCGAGACCGTCCCCGAGATTCTCGCGGGCGAGGAGGTCGCGCTCGTTAATGCCGTTCAGTGGTCTCAGACTGCCCGCAAGGACGTACTGATGGCCACGAACCCGAGCGCCCGTCATGCGCTCGATTTTGGCAAGACGGGGGAGCGTACCCTGCGCGCCTGCTTGGGCGATGCCGCTTCGCAGGTCCCTGCCTACCAGCTGTTGTCCGAGGGCATGCGCTTTGAGGCACGCCTTGCTCACGATGCCTGCGACTTCGATATCGATTACGTCTTTGAGGTCGATGACTGCCTGGAGGACTTTGGTATCGAGGAGCTTGCCTTTGATCTGGAGCCTGCCGCATATATCGAGGAGTTCCGCAGGCAGCAGTTTGCCCGCTCGAACCGCAGCATGTTGCCGCTGCCCGCGGCACTCGGCGCCATTCGTCTAACGAGCGTTGAGGACGAGGTTCTTGAGCGCCATGCTCACGCCTACTTGGCTTCTCGCAAAGAACTTCTCTAAGTTTTATTGACATCCATCGTCTTTCGTATCATGTTGAGGGGCGGGTTTTCAATCGGTCGCGGATCGCAAGCGATTCCGTCGTTCGGTTGAGACCCGTCCCGCACTTTTTGAGACAACAAGAAAGGAATCTGCATGTCAGAGTTTGCTGCCGGCCCTGCCGGTCGTATCGAGCGTGTCCGTACCCTGATGGCTGAGCGCGGCTACGACGCTATCGTGGTTCGTGACGAGGCCAATCTTCGTTGGCTTACGGGCGTGAAGGGCGTCTTCGATTACACCTTCGAGTTCCCGCACGCGGCGTTTATTACGGCTGACCAGTGCCTGTTCCATACCGACTCGCGCTACCTCAACAGCTTTGAGGAGAACACGCCCGCCGGCAGCCCCTGGGTCTACGACATGGACGAGGGCACCATCCCCGGTTGGGTCGCCGGCAAGATCGCGGCCAACAAGTGCCGCGTCTGCGCTGTCGAGGACGACATGCAGATCAACTTCTACCAGGGTATTCAGCGTGGCCTGGAGGATCGTTCTGTAGCCTGCATGCTGCCGCTGATGCATGACGACATTCGCAAGATGCGCGCCATCAAGGACGCCGAGGAGATCGAGCTCATGCGCCATGCGCAGTCGATCACCGACGCCGCCTTCCAGCATATGCTCGGCTTTATTAAGCCCGGTATGACCGAGAAGCAGGTTCGCAACGAGCTCGAGAACTTTATGTTCGCCAACGGCGCCGACAGCCTGGCCTTCGGCTCCATCGTGGCAAGCGGCCCCAACACCGCCAACCCGCATGCCGTTCCGAGCGACCGTGTCATCGAGAAGGGCGACTTCGTCCTCATGGATTACGGCGCGGGCTACTGTGACTATCGCTCCGACATGACGCGTACTGTCGTGATGGGCGAGCCCACGCAGGAGCAGCTCGACCTGTACGCGCTTGTACGCCGTACGCACGAGGAGTGCGTTGCCGCCATCCATCCGGGCGTCGAGGGCAACGACATTTTCAAGCTTTCCAAGAAGATCATCGGTGATGCCGGCTATGGCGATTACTACAATCATGGCCTGGGCCACGGCGTGGGCATCGACATCCACGAGCTGCCCAACTTCAACCGTAGCAAGAACATCATCGAAGTTGGCTCGGTTATTACCATGGAGCCCGGCGTGTACCTGCCCGGTGTGGGCGGCGTGCGCTTGGAGGACTACGGCGTGGTCACCGAGAACGGCTATGAGCCCTTTACCAAGACCCCGCATGACCTCCACGTCATCGATTGCTAGCCCATTTCAATAGATTTTTGGGGCGGGGCGTCCGGAGCAATTCGGGCGCCGGTTGATTTCCGATCTCAGCCGAACACATTGAGCGAATAGGCCGTTCCCGCAG
>UQSB01000035.1 GCA_900543505.1 uncultured Collinsella sp.
TTTGGGGTCGTGCGGCAGCTGCGGCGCTGTCGCGCCTGCTGCCTTGGGTGACTTTGGGGTCGATTGAGGTTGTCTGCACAATTCGCGGTATTATGTTGCGAAGTTTTGAAAGGAGCCGCTGGTGGTCACGACGACGTTTGCCTCGCCTTTGGGCGAAATCTTGCTTGCCGCTGATGGCCGCGGTCTGACGGGGCTTTGGTTTGAGGGACAGGAGCATTTTGGCTCCACGCTTCTCCGGGAAGACTCCGAACATGTTGAAGGCGCTGACGCGGTTTCCGGTACCGGTGGGATGTCTCCGGTGAGTCCGGTAAATGGTGCGGCCTCTTCGGTGCTTGAGCGTTCCTGGGCTTGGCTGAATGCTTATTTTGCAGGGCAGGAACCTCGGTTTACGCCGCCGTTGCATATGATCGGTACGGCGTTCCAGCGCGAGGTTTGGTTTGAGCTGCTTTCTATCCCACGTGGCGAAGTCGCTACATATGGCGAGATTGCCCAGCGTATTGCGGCTCGACATCGTGTGCCGGGAAATGAGGCGCCCGTCGTGTCTCCTCGTGCGGTGGGGGCTGCGGTTGCGCGTAATCCCATTTCGATAATCGTGCCGTGCCATCGCGTGGTCGCGGCCGACGGATCGCTCAACGGATATGCCGGCGGGCTTGATCGCAAGGAGTGGCTGCTTCGGCTTGAGGGCGCGTACGAGGACTAACGTTCGGGCACTTTGCATAGCCAGGACGCCATGAAAGAATGGGACGCGCTTTCCGAATGGAGGCCCGGGCGGAAACCACGTCCCGGAATTCCGTTTTAAAGCGGGACACGCTTTCCGAATGGCGTCCCAAGCGGAAACCACGTCCCGGAATACAGCCTCAGAGTGGGACGCCGTTTCCGGTTGAGACCACCTGCTTGAGCATCTTTCTACGCTCGCTTTTGCAGTGCATAGATCGATTTGTCCATGTTGAACAGGTAAGCCACGACGCAGACAATAAAGAAAATCGGCAGATTGCCAAAGCCAAAGACCTCGCAGCCAATAAGGATGGGCGCGAGCAGCGTGTTGGTGGCGCTGCCAAAGACGGCGGCATAACCCAGCGCGGCGCAGAGCTCGACGGGCATGCCGAGAATCCCGGCGAGCATGACACCCAGACTGGCCCCGATGGAGAACAGCGGCGTCACCTCGCCACCCTGATAACCTGCGGCAAGCGTGGCGATGGTGAGTGCGAATTTGAGCGCCCAGTCCCAAGGCATGATGGCGATCTTGCCTTCACCGTTGAGCGCCGCTGATATCAGGTTGGTGCCAAGTCCGCAGTATCGCCCCTGCCACAGTGCGAACAGGATCGCCGACAGCGCAAGGCCCATAACGGCAACGCGCATGTAAGGGTTGGGGAGCAGCCGCGCTGCAAGGGTCTTGGCATGGGCAAGGCACCAGGCAAAAGCTCCACCTACCATACCAAACGCGATACCCAACAGCGCCAGCCGCTCAAGACCGGGGAGGTCAAGCGCATATGAGGCGACAACGGCGACCTCAAACTTCTCGAGTCCCAAGGCGCCGGAAGTCATGCTTGCGGCGAGCGAGGCTGCGAGTGCGGGAAGCAACGCACGGTATTCCAAGCGTCCTGCGACCAGTACTTCGATGGCAAAGACCGTGGCGGCGAGAGGCGTTCGAAAGAGTCCGGCAAAGCCGGCGGCCATGCCAATAAGCAAAAACGTG
Source organism: uncultured Collinsella sp. (assembly GCA_900543505.1). GTDB lineage: Bacteria > Actinomycetota > Coriobacteriia > Coriobacteriales > Coriobacteriaceae > Collinsella. The sequence goes on from UQSB01000035.1 coordinate 1,697, forward strand.
TTGCCGGGGTCTCGGAAAGGCAGGCGTCGGCCGATCCAATGTGAGACGGTGGCGCCGATCTGCACGGCCACGCCCTCGCGTCCCGCACTGCCGCCAAAGAGGTGCGTCCCCCACGTGCTCAGCATAATGAGCGGCACCAAACGCGGGGAGATGGCTTTCTCGCGTCCGTGGCCCACGTCGAAGACCAGACTCATGCCGCGGTCGGTGCCCTTGCCCCAAGTGCGGTAGGCAAACACGATGGCAAGGCCCATAAGAGCGAGGAAGGGAAGGAGCAGCGTGATGTGCTCGTCGCGGAAGGCGCCGATTGCCAGGAGCACACGACCAAAAAAGGCACAGATGGCGCCAACGATAACGCCGATAGGGATTCCGACGGCGCCCATGAGCACGAGACCGCTATAGGTGTTGACCAGGCGTTTGATTCTGCTCGAAGCGCTGCTTTCTGACATTTTGCTTTCCGACACTTGCTCTCTTGATAGAAAAAGAGCTGGAGTTGCGCATCGTTGAGAGGCTTTCCAGCTTTAGCAAAACAAACTTATAAGATGCGACGGGCCGCGTCAAGATAATTACCGGACGGCCTAGGAGGCGGCTGGTTGGCTGGCTTAAAACCTAGCGCGTGAAATGACGCCCCACGCTATTCAGCGCGCTTGATAGGATGACGAACCACAGTCTTAAGTTTCTCCGGTGCACATTTGCGTGGATCGGAGAGATAGATTTCGTGATGTAAACGGGTGTCTGAGAAGTCGGGGGCATAGCCCTGTTCGGTCGCGTATTCATGCATGGCGTCTACGGTTGTCGGCTCGCTGTCATAGGGTCCGGTATGCATGCACTGAACGCAGAGACCCTCATCAACTTTAAGCAGCTCAACAGCGGTAAAGTCTAGTTTCTTTTTGGCCGTGGCTTCAGCGACTGCCCAGTCAAAATCATCTCGGCTGACGAAATCGGGCAGGCGGATGCACGAGATAAAGTTGAAATCGTCCTTGCGTACATAATCGACGTCGCCGCTCGGGGGGTCTTGCCACCAGAAACCCTCGAGCGGCGGTACCACAAAGTCGAAATAGCCCTCGATGCTCCTTGGGCCTTTCTTCGACATCTTGACGGTATAGGCGATGCCGTAAAGTAGCGGCAGGGCGTTTTGATACTCGCCACCTTCGGTATTTGGGTCGCCCTTTCCGCGAACGGCAACGTAGTTCATAGGCGGGACAGTTACGATGCTCGGCTTGCTTGCAGGTTTGTAGAGCTCCTTGCATTCCTTCTTAAAGTCGAACGCCATGTTGGCCGCCTTTCTGCGTATTGGCCTGCTTAGATAGTTGAATCATATCATAGAAACGAACAGCTGTTCGAATTATTTGGCTGACAGATTGAGATGCGTGCGTTGTGCTTGGCGGTCGGCCTGACCCCGTCGATGATTTCTCGGCCTCCCCGGCGCCTCATCTATAGCTGCCGTTTCCCCCATATAAAACCTGCCAAAATAAACCTGTCCCTTTTTGGTAGGTGGGAAATGGGTAATACTAAAGAGTTATCCGACCAGATGGGAATTAATCGATGGCCTATATCGAATTCAAAGACGTCATCAAAGCATACGGCGAAGGCGACGCCCGCATCCACGCGCTCGACGGCGCGAGTTTTACGGTCGAGCGCGGCGAGCTCGCCATCATTCTGGGTGCTTCGGGCGCCGGCAAGACCACGGCCCTCAACATTCTGGGCGGCATGGACACGGCGACCTCCGGCACTGTGACGGTGGACGGGCGCGACGTGAGCTCCGCGAACGAGGCGCAGCTCGTGGAATACCGCCGCGCCGACGTCGGCTTTGTCTTCCAGTTCTACAATTTGGTCCCCAACTTGACGGCGCTCGAAAACGTCGAGCTCGCGGCGCAAATCTGCCCCGATTCGCTCGATGCCGAACAGACGCTTCGCCAGGTCGGCCTGGGTGAGCGCCTCGCCAACTTTCCGGCGCAGCTTTCGGGCGGCGAGCAGCAGCGCGTGTCCATCGCCCGCGCACTGGCCAAGAATCCCAAGCTGCTTCTGTGCGACGAGCCCACGGGCGCGCTCGACTACAAAACCGGCAAGCAGATCTTGCAGCTGCTACAGGACACCTGTCGCAAGCAGGGCATTACGGTCATTATCATCACCCACAACTCCGCGCTGGCGCCCATGGCAGATCGCCTGATTCGCTTTAAGAGCGGGCGCGTGGAGAGCGAGACGGTCCAACAAAATCCCGTGCCGATCGAGACGATCGAGTGGTAGCGCCCATGGACCAGGACCGCCAAAACAGCCAGCGCCGCGACGCGCAGAACACGGAGCGCGAGCAGGATTTTACGACCTACCGCACCGCCCAAAGCTCAAACGACATGGTGCCGATGGTTTTTCGCCGTAGCATCTACCGCACAATCCGAGGCAGTCTTAAGCGCTTCTTATCCATCGTCGTAATCACGGCGCTCGGCGTGAGCGTGATGTGCGGCCTCAAGGCGGGTTGCGAGGATCTGTGCGATTCGGTCGATGCCTATTTTGACCAGCAGAATGTTTATGACATCAACGTGCAGTCGACCTATGGTCTGACCGATGACGATCTTGCTGCGATCCAAGAGGTCGATGGCGTCGAGACGGCCGAGGGCATCTACACCGAGACTGCCTACACCGCCGTGGGCACAACGCGCGAGCGCGTGGTTGTCCAGAGCCTTTCCAGGGAGAATATCGATCAACCGGTGCTGTTGAGCGGCGATTTGCCCGAGTGTGCCGGCGAGGTCGCGGTGACCTCACGTTTTTTGAAGGCTTCGGGCAAGAAAATCGGCGATACGGTGAGCTTTGCCGCCAACGATGCGAGCTCGTCGAACCAAAGCGCCAAGGACCAGTTTGCCGATGGGGACTACACCATCACGGCAGAGGTTCTCGATCCCACCGACGTGAGCTCCGACTCGACGGTCAACGCCTTCCGTGCTGCTTCGACTGCGGACTACAAGTTCTACGTGAGCGAGGATGCCGCGACATCTTCTTCCTACTCCGCTGTCCACGTGGTCGTCGAGGGAGCCAAGAGCCTCAACTCCTATTCGGATGCCTACTCGGCAAAGATCAATGAGGTCAAGGGCAATATCGAGAAGATCCGCGAGGAGCGTGAGAAGGCGCGCACTCAGGAGCTGACGGTCGACACACCGGCGAGCTTGGACGCGGCTGAGCGTCAGGCGAATATGGTCTTTGGGATCGAGCAGGACAACATCAATCGCATGGCCGAGGGCAGCGACGAGCGTGCGCAGGCGCAAGCCGACCTGGACCAGCGCCGCGCCGCCGCCGACCAGCAGTTTGCCGATGCCCGCGCCGAGCTCTCTGACCTGGGCGAATGCACCTGGTACATCCAGGACCGCGGCAATATCGCAAGCTACTCGAGCGTCGAGAGCGATAGTTCTTCGATCGAGGCCATCGCCACGGTGTTCCCGTTCATCTTCTTTATCGTCGCCGTGCTTATCAGCCTCACCACCGCCACCCGCATGGTCGAGGAGGAGCGCACGCTTATTGGCCTGTACAAGGCGCTCGGCTATTCACGCGGGCGTATCCTGTCCAAATATGTGGACTACTCGCTGTGGGCGTGTCTGATCGGTGGCGTGCTCGGCAATATCATCGGATTTGTGGGTCTGCCGCTGTTCTTGTTTACGGTGTTCGACGACATGTACTCGCTGCCCCAGATGCTACTTTCGTACGACATCGTGTCCTCGATCGTTTCGGTGGCGCTGTTTGCCGTGGGCGTGGTGGGAGCCACGATTATCGCCTGCCGCCACGAGATGGCCGAGACCCCTGCCTCGCTCATGCGTCCCAAGGCTCCGCCCGCCGGCTCGCGCATCCTGCTCGAGCGTATCGGATTTATCTGGCGCCGCATGGGCTTCTTAAACAAGGTGGCGGCGCGTAACCTGTTCCGCTACAAAAAGCGCGCCTTTATGACCATCTTTGGCATTGCGGGCTGCACGGCGCTTGTGATTTGCGGTATGGGCATCCGTGATACGTCGGTCGCGCTGTCGCCCAAGCAGTACGGGCACATCACACGCTACGACCTGCTGGCGGTCGCCAATCCCGACGATTATTCGCAGACGTGCGCGGCGCTCGACGAGCGAAGCGCAGCCAAGGATTCCGACGTGACCGTGACTTCGACGCTGCCGATTATGACCGACAACGTCACCTTTACATTTGGCGGCAAGAGCGAGACCGTGCAACTGATCGTGGTGCCCGATGACCGCGCGAACGACCTGGACGACTACGTGTGTCTCGAGGACGAGTCCAAAGAACTGCTCGCCCTGCGTGGCGGAGATGTGTATTTGAGCAAGAGCTCTCAGCTGGTGCTGGGGATCAAGCCGGGCGATACGGCACACGTCCAGGATTCGTCGCTCAATGTTGCCAAGGTCAAGGTCAGCGACATTTCGCTCAACTATCTGGGCAACACGCTTAACATGACGCAGAGCACCTATGAGCGCGCATTCGGTCGAAGCGCGCGCCTCAACGGCATCCTTGCGCTGCTTAAGGGTTCGTCGGCCGATCAGATTGCGTTTACCAACCGTCTTAAGAGCGATGGTTGGATTACGCTGTCGAGTACCGCCGAGCATTGGGAAAACTATGAGGCAAACTTTACGATTATCAATTCGGTCGTGGTGCTTGTGACCTTTATGGCGGCGTGCCTGTCGTTTGTGGTGGTATTCACGTTGTCTAACACCAACATCTCGGAGCGCGAACGCGAGCTGGCGACTATCAAGGTGCTGGGCTTCCGTCGTGGTGAGGTACACCACTACGTTAACAAGGAGACGCTGATCCTCACGGCGATTGGCGCCGCGCTGGGCGTGCCGCTGGGTGGCCTGCTTACCGAGAGCTTTACGTACATCCTGCAGATGCCGTCGCTGTACTTTGACGTCGAAGTCGAGCCGCTGAGCTACGCGCTTGCCGTGGTGCTTTCCTTTGGCTTTACGTTTATCGTCAACCTAGCCACCAATCGTACCCTCAACAAGATCGACATGGTCGGCGCCCTCAAGAGCGCCGAGTAACCTGCCAAAAAGGGACAGGTTTATTTTGGCAGGTTTTATCTGGGCGAACGCCGGACAACCATTAGGTGGCCCGGCGTTCGCCCCGTTTTGCTGGGGATGTCTGTCGTTCAGTGCTCTTACTGGCCAATCCAGTGTTGCGCATAGCTCTTAATGTCCTCGGTAAAACCGTCAAGGTCGTCAAGGGTGATCACGCTGTCGATAAGCAAATTGGCTATCTCGCGGTGCATTGTGCTGCGGCGAATGTCGTTTGCAATTACGCCTGAGGACAGCTTGTCTCTATTGAGGCGCTCTTCTAGTGTCCAAAATCTACTGGACGCTTCGCTGTCGCCGTTCAGCATCTCAACGTACTGGGCGATGAGCTTTTCCATATAACGTTCTTGCCATTGAGGAAGCATTTTCTTAAATAGCTTCCAGTCGCTTTCGGCTACGTCGCGCATATGTCCTCCGCTCGTCAAACGGGCTTTCCATTTGCCTTTCATTCTATTTGGTTTTCGCTCACAGGCGTGGATGAGAGGCTCTCTTTAGCCTTCGAGATTGGGCTTGTATGGGTCGTATGCCACAAAATGGGCCTATCTACTACGTTTGCTACCACACCCTCGACCGTGACAAAGATTATGAAATTAAAACCGCAGGTAGAGGGCTTGCCAATTTTCGGAAAAGGCGGGTATGGTCGGCCCTCTCGAGTTAAACGTAGTAAATAGGCCCTTTTCTTGGCGCGCGGTCAGCTCAATGCTAATCTCCGTGCCGGAACTGACCCAGTTGTTTGTAAGTTGCGGTGATATACGGACTGTTTGGCGCTTTGGAGCTTCAAAACAGTCCCTATCTCACCGCAACTTGGAAGGGGCAGGCGGTGTCGGATGAGTGGCGCTGGCTGGTTGGGGTGGTTTAGGCCTGTTTGCGGCACTTCCATTGTTTACGGCACCAACGCATGAGTGCTTTTACGACCGGGATGGTGATGAGTATTACCCAGGCGGGATGGGGTTGCCCCAGGCAGAGCCACATGTAGAGGAACCATGCCTCGGCACTGACTGAATAGACGACATCGATCAGCTTAGATAAGCGGCGTTGATCGATAAAGTCGCCAAGCGCGTAATAGACGGGAATCAAAAAGACGAGGAAGAGGCCCGTAGCCCATGTGCTGTAGACAATGCCGAGCACCAGATAGGCGAGAGCGACAAGTGCGGGGAAGGGGAATTTGTTCCATGCACGTCCGACCTTGGTGTGGAAATGCTTGCCATGATGGTCGAGCTTGTCGTGCGCCTCCTTCCAGCTGGAAAACGTCTCGCCGTCGATGGTGACGGTGCCGTCGTCATTGGTGCGTACGCTATGTCCATCGTCCTCAAGCGTATCGATATGCACGCCGTCCGGCCCCACATGCACCTCTTCGCCCTTGCGCTCGTTGGTCACATGGATGCCGCTCCAACCAACATGGACTTCCTCGCCTTTATTGGGATCAATGACGTGGATACCGCGCGCGAGGGAAATATCGACAAGTGGTTTGTCGCCGCAATCGGCGTGCTCGGCAGAATCCTCGGCCTCGTCAGCCACATCCGCCGTCTCGGTGTCGGCGCTACCGTCCTCCAGGTCGTCGGCATCGTTGGCCGCCTCCCCATATAACAGCTCGTCCAACGACACGTCATACAGCGCGGCGAGCGCAATGAGGTTATCGGTATCGGGTGAGGACTCGCTGCGCTCCCATTTACTGACAGCCTGACGACTCACACCCAGCTGGGCGGCAAGCGCCTCCTGAGAAAGCCCGGCAGCCTTGCGGCGATCGACGAGGCGCTGTGCCATCGCAAGATCCATGGTGGTTCCTTTCGTTTGATGGTCGAATCGAATGAGCCGAGTATGCCGAGAACAGCCGGTAGCGACCACCATTTCTAGTTAGAATCTGCTCCGACCCTACCGCAACTACCGGTAGCAACCCCTAACGACCAGCCATTTCAGGACAAATGTCAGTGCTACTCTCAGCTAAGAGCTTGCAACATCCCAAAATCTCAGCCCACGCACTTGCAGCAAGAAGACGAATAGCCTCGGCCTCCCTAGTTACCGCAGGAGGCCCCAGGGCTTACCTCCCAAATCTTTCCGCAGGACGGAAGGATCCCGCCGCGCGAAGCGCACGGCGGGATCCTGACATGTCCGAGGACGATTTGGGAGGTAAGCCCTGGGGCCTCCGATGAGAGCAGTTTCGGCCGAGGCTATTCGTCGCCGAAGCTGATGCCCAACGCCTTGGCTTCGCGCACCAGGTCGCTCTGGGGGTCGACATACTTGAGCTTGCCGGCGACATCCTCGAGCGGCATGTGGCACATCTTGCCGTCGCGCAGGGCGATCATGTAGCCAAACTCGCCGCGCAGGCAGCCGAGTGCCGCCTCGACGCCGCACTGGGTCGCAAAGATGCGGTCCTGAGCGTCGGGCTGACCGCCGCGCTGCGTGTGGCCGGGGATGGCGACGCGGGTCTCGCGACCGGTCTTGGCCTCAATCTCCTTGGCGATGTCGTAGACGATCGACGGGCTTGTGCGCTCGGCGAGCTTCTTCTTGTACTCCTTCTTGGACAGCGCCGCGTCCTCCTTGGAGATAGCGCCCTCGGCGACGGCCACGATGGTAAAGCGGCTGCCGGTCTCCATGCGATGCTCAATGGTCTTGATGACGTTATCCATGTCGTAGGGGATCTCGGGAATCAAGATGACATCCGCGCCGCCCGCGACGCCGGCATACAGCGGGATCCAGCCAACCTTGTGGCCCATGATTTCGATGACAAACACGCGACCGTGGCTCGAAGCGGTGGTGTGGATGTCGTCGATGCACTTGGTGGCGACGTCGATGGCGCTCGTAAAGCCAAACGTCAACTCGGTGCCCCAGGTGTCGTTGTCGATGGTCTTGGGCAGGGCGATAACGTTGAGGCCCTCTTCGCGCAGGCGGTTGGCGGTCTTGGTGGAGCCGTTGCCGCCCAGCATAAACAGGCAGTCGAGCTGCAGTTTATGATAGGTGTGGACCATTGCGGGCACCTTCTCGACGCCGTCGGCCTCGGGAATGTCCAGGCGCTTGAACGGCGTGCGGCTCGTGCCCAGGATGGTGCCGCCGCGGGTGAGGATGCCGCTAAAGTCTGCCGGCGTCATCACGCGAAAACGGCTGTAGATGAGGCCCTGGTAGCCGTCCTCAAAACCATAGATCTCGATAGGCTCTTCGCTATTGGTCATGAGCGTTTTGACGATGCCGCGCATGGTGGCATTGAGCGCCTGGCAGTCGCCGCCACTGGTAAGAAGACCGATCCTGAGCATGATGAATCCTTCCGGGCAAGTTATAACATGCGCATAAGTTTACCCCCGCACACTGTTGATGCGGAGGTAAAACGTGTTAGCTCAAATGTATAGAAATGTAAGCAACGTCAGGCGAGCGTAAGGACGACGGTGCCAGCTCCTTACAGCGCGAAGGCGTCGACGTCGCCCCAGTGGCGGCGCAGCGTGATGGCGGCAGCGGGCTCGGTATTGTCAAAGACGACCGACCACTGCGTGTTGCTGGTGATGTCTTCCGGATTGGGCTCTTGCGCCGCAGCGCGCAGGGCCTTCCAAGCGACTGCCTCGTCTTGGGCACCGACATGGGCGTCGAGGACATCGGCGATGGCGATGGCGCGTTCCTTGCCATGGCCCAGTTCGCCGTTCTTTTGGTTGGGTAGCACTTCGGCACCATAGCAGGCGTAGAAGTTCGTAACCTGGCGCACGGGCGTCGCCTTGCATGCGCGGTCGGGGTCGCGCGGATCCCACTCCACCACCCGCGCGTCACCGGCGGCGTCGTTGATAAAGAAGTGGTAATCGCGTCCTGCCATGGCGTGCATGTCGTAGGCAGAAAGCAGGTCGACGGCCTCCTGCGTGGTAGCCGCGCGGTCGAGCACCAGGCGGATGGCGAGCGAAGTGTTGATGACGGGGCGCTGCGTGTCCTGGTCACAGGGTTTGGAATCCAGGGTGAGTACGGCAATGGACACGCCACATTCGTTAACACCATCGAGCTGGGCAAACGAGCCCATGAGTGCGGCGGCGCGTCCGGCGACGGAGTCAAGCGGAGTGTTATCGCCCAGGTTATTGAGGGCAGCAAACCCGATGGAGGCATAGCCGTCGCGCGGGTGATTGCGCACCAGCAGCGCTGAGGTGTCGTCCTTAAAGTCGTAATTGCGACCGGTGCGCACGCGGCCTTCGGCATCCACGGCGACAAAAGCGCTGCAGGCAAACTGGGGCGCCTGGACATGTGCCGGCACGCCGGGGAGCGCCTGCGCCACCACGGCATCGATGTAGGCCTGGTCGTCGCGCACGCCAGCGGCGATGATGCGATCAAGATCGTAGTCGTAGACGATGTCGATTACGTACAGGTCATAGCCATCCGCGTAGCCGGTCAAGCGTTTGAGCGACGCGGCGGACTTGATTTGCTTGTGATAAACGATACCGGTGGCAGCGGCAAGGCCGACGGCGACTCCCGCGGTACCGCAGGCGATGGCAATGTTACGTGGCTTCATGACGGCTCCTCTCGTCCTGTTGGTGCAATTGTCGCAAAAGGAGCGCGGGCATGATGACTCAACTTGGTGAGCGGCGCGGAACTAAGCATGGAATGAAGAGTGCGACGCTGGCGTGGCGGGGTATGCTGGAGGGGACCATCAACCCAGCGAAAGGGGAGAGCATGACGGATCAGGAAACGCCCGAGCGCGCGCACGTGACGGCCGACGATATCGAGGCTGCCAACGACCTTATCGACTTTATCGAGGCATGCCCCAGCATGTTCCATACGGCAGCGACCATTATGGCCGAGCTCGACGAGGCGGGCTTTACCTACCTGCCCGAGAATGCGGCGTGGGACATCGAGCCGGGCGGGCGTTATTACACGCAGCGCAACACCTCGAGCGTCGTTGCCTTTAAGGTGGGCGAGGACCTGGCCGCGACATGGGGCGAGGACGGCGTTGCCGGCGACTACCATTTTCAGCTCACGGCGTCGCACAGCGATTCGCCGACGTTTAAGGTCAAGGCCGTGCCCGAGCTCGACGGCGCGGGCGAGACGCTGCGCCTGAACACCGAGGCCTACGGCGGCATGATCGACTACACCTGGTTCGACCGCCCGTTGGCGCTCGCGGGCCGCGTGTTGGTGCGCGAGGGCGACCGTATTGAGAGCCGCCTGCTCGCCACCGAGCGCGAGGTCGCTATCATTCCGAGCCTTGCCATCCATATGAACCGCGGCGTTAACGAGGGCTTTGCTCCCAATCGCGCCGTTGATCTGTGCCCGCTCATCAGCGCTGGCGATCTTAAGCAGGGTGACTTTGATGCCCTGATCGCTGACGAACTGGATGTTGAGCCTGAGCAGATTCTGGGCCGCGACCTGTTCCTGGTCAACCGACAGGATGCGCGTATTTGGGGCTGGGCCGACGAGTTTATCTCGACGCCCAAGCTCGACGACCTGGCCTGCGCCTACACCTCGCTGCAAGCATTTTTGGGTGCCGAGAACGCGCATGACGTCTCGGTCTTCTGCTGCTTTGATAACGAGGAGGTTGGCTCCGAGACCAAGCAGGGCGCCATGTCGACGTTCTTGGCCGACGCGCTGCGCCGCATCAACGGATCGCTGGGCTTTGATGACGAGTCGTATCATCGCGCCCTTGCCGCATCGATGCTCGTGAGCTGCGATAACGCGCATGCCGTGCACCCCAACCACGCCGAGAAGTGTGATGCCCGCAACCAGGTCGTACTCAACGGCGGCATCGTCATCAAGGAAGCCGCCAACCAGCACTACTGCACCGATGCCTTTAGCCGCGCGGTGTTCCAGGCTATTTGCGACGACGCCGACGTGCCCACGCAGGCCTTCGCCAACAAGAGCGATATGGCGGGCGGCTCCACGCTCGGCAATCTGTCCAATATGCAGGCGAGCATGCATGCCGTGGACGTGGGCCTGCCGCAGCTTGCCATGCACTCAAGCTACGAGACCGGCGGCGTGCGCGACGTAATGTACGCCATCCGCGCCCTCACCGCCTTCTACGAGCGCAACCTAACCATCAACGGCGCCGAAAGCGTGGAGCTCTAAAACCTGCCAAAAAGGGATGTTAATTTTGGCAGGTTTTATCTGGGCAAATGCCGCAATGCCAACAGCTGGACGGAATTGTTAAGACACCGCTGGTCGAGCAAACGTCAGCGAGCGACGTCCAGAGCGAACAAGTTGGCATGAAAAAAGGCGAGGCATTGACCTTCTGGTCATGCCTCGCCTTTTGAATGACAAATTGTCGTTCTGGACGTTGCGCAGCGTCGGCCGGTCCGCCGTTCGTAAGAACGGCGGAACCCTAATGCTCGATCCAGCAGCGCAGGGTCTCGCCTGCCTGCAGGTGACGCAGATTCTCCGCGGCGATGTCGACCACGTTGTTGAGCGTGGCTGCCAGGTGGAACCAGCCCGAGACGTGCGGTGTGATGAGCATGTTGGGCGCATCCCACAGGGGGCTTGCCGCGGGCAGCGGCTCGGGGTCGGTGACATCGACCGCGGCGCCGGCAAGGTGTCCGGACTCGAGTGCTGCAACCAGGTCGTCGGCAACCACAAGGTCACCGCGGCCGCCGTTGGCAAAGAAGGCACTCGGCTTCATCGCGGCGAAGAACTCGGCATTCGCAAGACCGCGGGTCTCGGGCGTGCTGGGCATAAAGGATGCGACGATATCAGCCTCGGCCAGGCGTTCGGACAGGGCGTCCATGCCGTCCATGTCCTCAAATACAATGGGGTAGACGAGCGGATGACGCTTGATGCCGCGGACGTGCGCGCCCATGTTGCGGCAGAGCGTGGCGAAGTGACCGCCAATGTCGCCCGCGCCCAGCACCAGCACATTGGCATTTTTGAGCGAGGTGACCGGGCCCAAGTCCTCCCAGCGATGCTCGCGCTGCAGTTCCTGGTAGCCGGGCAGGCGCTTCATCATGGAAAGGACCATGGCAAACATGTGCTCGCTCACGGCCTGACCGTAGGCGCCGATTGAGCAAGACAGCTTGGCTTCAGCCGGCACGGTGCCGGCGGCAAGGTAGTCGTCATAGCCCGCGGTCTGCAATTGCAGCAGTTGAAGGTGCTCGCATGCGGGGAGCATGGCAGGGTCAACGTTGCCCAGAATCACGTCGGCGTCAGCGACTTGCTCGTGCGTGACAGTGTCGGCGCTCGTGTAGATAAAGTCCTCGCCCGGAGCGCTCGACTCGAGGATCGCTCGATGGCGGTCGTTGACGGGCAACAAAACCAAGATGTTCACAAGCAGTCCTCTCCGTTCAACCTGCCAAAAAGGGGCAGGTTTATTTTGGTAGGTTTTATCAGGCAAAACGTTCAAACGAAACGCCGGATGCATGGACGGTTGCAAGTCCATGCATCCGGCGTCCGTGCGGCTACCAGCTCAGCAACTCGTAGCCGTCCTCGGTCACCACGAGCTGTACCTCGCACTGGGCCGAATCGCTACCGTCCTTGGTGCGCACACACCAACCGTCACCCTTGCTAATCTTGATGTCGGGCGCTCCGGCGTTGACCATGGGCTCGATGGTAAAGACCATGCCCGGGGCCATGATGGTGTCCACGTCGGGCGCCTCGGTGGTAAAGCCCACAAACGGGTCCTCGTGGAACTCCTTGCCAATGCCGTGTCCGCCGTACTCGCGCACCACGCTAAAGCCGGCGTCCTCTACCGTCTTTTGCACAGCCTCGGCCATAACAGAGAGCGGCAGCCACGGCTTGACGGCGGCCAGGCCCGCTTCCACGCTGGCGCGGGTCACGTCGACCAGGCGCTGGCGCTCGGCCGAGACCTCGCCGATGCAGAACATGCGGCTCGAATCGCTAAAGTAGCCGTCCAGAATCGTGGAGCAGTCCACGTTGATGATATCGCCCTCGTGCAGCACGTCCGTATCGCTGGGGATGCCGTGACAGACCACATCGTTAATCGAGGTGCACACGCTCTTGGGGTAGCCCTCGTAGTTAAGGTCGGCCGGGGTGCCGCCGTGCTCGACGGTGTAGTCGTAGATCATCTGGTCGATCTGGTTGGTGGTCATGCCTGCGGCGATGTGCTCGCCCACGTAGTCGAGCACGCCCACGTTGATGGCGGCCGAACGCTTGATACCCTCGATATCGGCGGGCGTCTTGTAGAGCGTGCGGGGCAGAACCTCCCAGCCCTCTTCCCACAGGCGCTCGAGGCGCTCGTCGAAGGCGCTATGGCATTTCTTATATTTTTTGCCGCTGCCGCACCAGCAAGCGTCGTTGCGGCCGGGCACGGGTCCATTGTCAAACATGGCTAACTTCCTTTCATTCGCAGCTAGTATAGCCCACCCGCAGCCCCGTCCCAACAAGACTGCCCTGGGCGGCTGTGCGGCTCTGCTAGTAGCTCACCTGGCAGGGAATGCCGAGGGCTTGGACGCGCGCGGCAATGGCGTCGAGCACCTCGGGCGCCGCTTTAGCAAGGCCGGCGACCGGTGTCTCGCGCGCCACCGTGTAGATGGTCGCTTCTTGCGGGCGAATGCGCTCAAGCGCCGCGAGCCAGGGGGCAACGTACTCCTCGCCGGTGTTGTCGATGGGCTTGCCCTGATACTCGCCGGTCAAAAACATCGTCTGGATAATGACATGACCGTTAAAGCTCTCGAACGTTTCGATCTGGTGCTCTACATCGTAGGGGCCAACGGGCTGGTCGAGCAGCTGGATAAATGCCGGGTCGACCGTATCGAGCTTAAGAATGTTGTCGTCGACCATCATGAGCGCATCGTGTACCTCGGGGCGGTCGGCGCGCGTGCCGTTGGAGAGCACGGCGATCTTGGAGTTCGGGGCAAGCTCGTCGCGCAGCGCGACGGCACCGGCGATGGCCTGCGGAAACTCTGGTGCGGCGGTGGGCTCACCGTTGCCGGCAAACGTGATCACATCGGGGAGCTCTCCCTCGGTTGCCATCTCGCGCAGCTTTGCCTCGAGTGCATCGAGCACCACGGCAGCCGTGTTATACGACTCGTGGCAGGGGCGCTCGGCGTTGAGGCCGTTTTCGCAGTAAATGCAGTCGAACGTGCAGATTTTGCCGCTGGCCGGCATCATGTTGACGCCGAGCGAGAGACCAAGGCGACGGCTGCGCACCGGTCCAAAGATGGGGCTGGCATTTAAAAACGTAGACATAAGCATATGCTCCTCGGGATAGTTGTGCTTAAGCATAGCATCGGCGCCAAAGTCTGGTTTGGGCTTGTGCTGTTCAGGTTTCGTTTTTTCATTCTGCCCTCGTTGCCCGCGTCATGAGAGGTTCGGGTCGGGTAAAGTTCATGTGTTAACAAGGTGCAAGACGATGGGGCACAACATGGATTTTACGGTTGAGAATGCGGGCACCACGATCGCCTGTCGCGAGTATGCCGGCCCGGTTGTATCGTCCGATACGCCCGCCTTGGTGTGCGTGCACGGCGCCTGCGTCGACGGCGTCTTCTTTGACGCCATCGCCCGCGAGCTCGCCTGTGACTACCGCGTCATTGCCTACGACCGCCGCGGTTGCGGCGAGAGCAGCGACGCCGCGGACGGGCGCTACGACCTCGCCGCCCAGGCCGCCGACCTGCAGGCCGTTATCGAGCATATTGGCGCTCCGGCAAACGTGCTCGCGCACAGTGCCGGTACGCTGGTGACCCTGGAGCTTCTCCGTACAAACCCGACCATTGTCTCGAGTGCGATTCTGCATGAACCCGCCGTGACAAGCGAAGGCGCCGGCCTGGGTGCGGCCCCGGTTTTACTCGAGATGATTGCTGCGGGAAAGGTCTCGAGGGCGTTAAGGGCCTTCCTGGGCGCCATTGGCGATTCGGACCCTCAAGCCCCCAAGTTAACCGAGGCGGAAGCCAAGCATGCCCTGCGCAACGGCCGCAGTTTCATGGCAAACGAATACGAGACCACTATGACCTGCGTTCCCGATTGGGATGGCGCCCGCGCATCGAAAACGGTGGCCGCCGTGTTCCTGGGCGAGCTCTCGATTGGCACGCCCCGCGAGGCGGGCACGAGGACGGCGGCTGAGTTTTTGGATTGTCCGCTCGTAACGGTTCCCGGCGCGCACAACGGGCTGCGCGATCGCCCGACAGCGGCCGCCCAGGCTGTCCGCGGCATCTTGGGGCTCTAGCGGCCGAATCATCAAACGGGCTTTTCCCGTAAACATTTCGACCGTGTTAACAGATGCGCCCAGAACCTTACGGCTGCGGCTTCAGCCCTACCGTCTGCCAACTCATGAAAAAGAAACGGTATTCACGTGCGTACCTGCATCGACAAGGTGCTACCCTTGTAACATTTGGCACCCACTGCTACCAAGCAAAACTACTGAAAGGCCCCCCTATGCTCAATAATCACGAGGCCAATCTAACCGACGAGGAGGCTGCCGCCGAGGTCGCTCGTGTCGCGAAGACCTACCCCGTGGTGCGTTTGCTGTCTTTCGATCAGATTAAGGGCGATCCTAACTGCCTGCTCGCCGGCGAACGGTGTCCCTGTCTGCGCCAGTCAAGTCTTGAAGCCTTGGCGGCGGGTTCCGATGAGGTGTCGGAACGGCTGCTCAACGATGGCGTTGAGTACCGCGCTCGCCTGCGCTCTTTGATGGTTGAGGGCGAGCCTCACGTTCTGCTGATGGTGCGTCCGATTGATGAACAAGAGGCCGCAGAAGAGGACCTTGTCTACACCGACGTGCTGACGAGCGTGCGCAATCGCCGATATTACGAGGAAAAGCTTCGTAGCGCCCGTATGCAGGCCGGCGTGGCCGTGATCGACCTTGATGATTTTAGGGCCTTCAACGATACGTATGGCCGCCATGCCGGCGACCTTGCGCTTGGTGCCGTGGCGACGGCCATACGCAGCGGTGTTCGTTCGACTGACGAGCTTGTGCGTTTTGGCTGCGATAAGTTTGTGGCCGTCATGCCCAATATTCCCTCTGATGACTTTGCCCGTCGTCTGCGTCAAGTATCCGATGCCGTTCATTCCACGATTATTCCGGGGCATGAGCGCGTTAGCTTGACGGCATGCGTTGGTGGCGTTCGCATTAATGGCGAAACGGTCGATGAGGGCGTTAGCCAGGCTGTCCAATTATTGAGCCGCGCTAAGGCAAAAGCCGGTACAGTCGTGACCGATGCCGAATCCATCGAGGCCTTCCAAAGCGAAAAGCCTACGGTGCTTATTGTCGATGACTCCGAGATGAACCGAGCCATTCTCAACGAGATGCTCAAGGACGAGTATTGCATCCTCGAGGCCGATAACGGTCGCGCGGCGCTCGACATGGTCGACCGCTATGGCGATGAGTTGTCGCTCGTGCTGCTGGACATTGTCATGCCGGGCATGAACGGCTTTGAGGTGCTGGGCGATCTGTCGCGTCGATCGAATATTGACAATTTGCCCGTCATCATGATCTCGAGCGAAGATTCCGACGAAGTGGTGCTGCGCGCGTATGAGCTGGGTGCCTCGGACTATGTCAACCGCCCGTTTGACTCCCGTGTCGTGCGCCGCCGTGTAAGCAACACCATCCGCCTGTACGCCAAACAGCGTCGTCTAACGAGCCTGCTGTCCCAACAGTACAACGAGCGCGTCAAGAACAGCCGCATGCTCATTGACATCATGGCCGGCGTCATGGAGCTCCGCAATGGCGAGAGCGGCAGGCACGTTACGAACATCGAGAAGCTGACCGAGCTGCTGCTTGGCTGCCTGGTCCACCGTAGCGACAACATCTCCCTCGACAACGAGGAGCGCTCCACGATTGCCCTGGCTTCGGCGCTGCACGATATCGGCAAGATGTCGATTGACGATGCGATTCTCAACAAGCCCGGGCGCCTCACGTCCGAGGAATTCGAGATTATGAAGACGCATACCACGATCGGTGCCGACATGCTGCTCGAACTGGGCCGCCATCACGCCGGCAATGCGCTTATGGAATATGCGTACCAGATTGCGCGTTGGCACCACGAGCGCTGGGACGGCAAGGGTTATCCCGACGGCCTTAAGGGCGACGATATCCCCATCGCCGCGCAGGTAGTTTCGGTGGCCGACGTGTACGATGCGCTGACGAGCGTCCGCGTGTACAAGGATGCCATCCCGCACGAGGAGGCGATTCAGATGATCCTGGACGGTAAGTGCTGTGCCTTTAACCCGCTGCTGCTCGACTGCCTGCTCGAGGCGCAAGACCGTATTGCCGAAACATTGGCGCGTCCTGCCGAGGTCGTTGCGCTTCCTACGATTTAGTTTGACCAAAGGAGTTTAAATCCATGATTTCCATGCGTGAAGCGTATGAGAAGATCGGCGCCAATTATGATGACGCTTGCACTCGGCTGATGGGCGAGGAGATGCTTGCCCGTTTTGCCCTCAAGTTTTTGGATGACGAGAGCATGGACAAGCTGGAGGCTGCCATGGCGGCAGGAGACGCCAAGGAAGCGTTTATGGCGGCGCACACGCTCAAGGGCGTGAGCCAGAACCTGGGATTCGATAATCTGTACGAGCCGGCGGTCGTGGTGACCGAAGCGCTGCGCGGTGCCGATACTGTTGACGGCGCTCGTGAGGGAATGCATGCGCTGCAGCAGCAATATGCGGCCACAATGTCGGCCTTACGCGAGGCGGCTGAATAAGAGCTTCCGAGCTTTGGTGTGTGCCGGCCACGTACAGGCAAAAGGGCGCCCCGTCGGACCATGTGGCCGGCGGGGCGCCCTCATCTGTTGTGCCGTCCGTGAACTAACGGGCCTGCTTTACCTTGGCCGCCGCCTCGACAAACGACTTCCACAGGTTAAAGTCGGTCTCGAGCGTCTTCCACGTGTACTCAGGGTGCCATTGCACGCCCAGGCAGAACGGCTGGCCTTCGACTTCGATGCACTCGGGCACGCCGTCGGTTGCCTTGGCGACCAAGCGCGTGCTTTTACCCAGACGATCGACGCAGCAGTGGTGTGCGGAGTTGGTCTGGATCAGCCTGTGCCCGCCAACCGCGCGCTCCAGCAGCGAGCCCGGCACGACCTCGACAGGATGCACAGGGTCGTTGAGCACGTGGGTATGGCGCCACTGCGTGCGGCCCTCGCGCGCGCCCAGGCTCGGCACGTCCATGCACAGGGTGCCGCCGGTGGCGACGTTGAGCAGCTGCGTGCCGCGGCAGGTGGTAAAGAGCGGCTTTTTGGCGCGGAGTACCTCGTCGACCAGCTTAAACTCAAAACTATCGCGGATTTCGCAGCAGAGGGTGGGGTCGTAGGGTCGATCATCGCCCCAACGTTTGGGATTGACATCGGGGCCGCCGGGAATGGCGATGCCGTCGGCGATGTCGACGTAATGACGGATGACCTCAATGTCCTCGGTGATGGACATCTGCAGCGGCAGGCCGCCGGCAGCAAGAATGGCATCGACAAAGACACTTGCGATTTCCTCGTTGGGGGAGAGTGTCTCGCTTAAAAACGGCTTTGCCTCTTCCCAGCGCGGCGCCACCAGGATGAGCGGACGGTCGGCGGGGTCGACGTTGACGTGCGGGGTGTATGACGATGAAGTGCGAGTTCCGATCATAGGTGTTGCTTTCGAGTTTGGATGGTCATGGCGAGCGGATATGGCAATTGGGCTAGTGGCCCTTGATGGAGTTGAGGAAGTCTTGGGCGCGCTTGGTCTGGGGATGGTCGAAGAACTCGTCGGGCGTGCCGGTTTCCACGATCTGGCCGTCGGCCATGAACACGACGCGGTCGGCAACGCGGCGGGCGAAGTTCATCTCGTGCGTAATGACGATCATCGTCATGCCCTGCTGGGCCAGGCGGACCATGACCTCGAGCACCTCGTTGATCATCTCGGGGTCAAGGGCACTCGTGGGCTCATCGAAGAGCATGGCCTTGGGCTGCATGGCAAGAGAACGGGCGATGGCCACGCGCTGCTGCTGGCCGCCCGAAAGCTGTGCGGGTACCTTGTCGGCCTGCTCGGCCACGCCCACGCGGCTCAGCAGGTCCATGGCGCGCTCACGAGCCTCCTCCTTGGACACGCCCAGCACATCGACCGGTCCCAGCATGACGTTCTGCAGTACCGTCATATGTGCAAACAGGTTGAACTGTTGGAACACCATGCCCAGCTCGGCACGCATGCGGGCAAGGTCTTTGCCTTCCTGCGGCAAGGGCTCGCCCTCGATGAGGATCTCGCCCGAATCGATGGTCTCCAAACGGTTGATGGCGCGGCACAGCGTCGATTTGCCCGAACCCGAGACGCCTGCGATGGCGACGATGGCCCCCATCGGAATGGCCACGTCGATGTGGCGGAGATTGTGTTCTGATGCACCCTTGATGATCAGGCGGGGCCTGTCGGCCGTCACGAATTCTGGATCGGGACGCCACACGCGCCTGCGGCCCGACAGGTAGTCGCCTGTCAGGGTGCCAGCGTCGAGCACTTCACGCGTGCTGCCGTCGAAGATGATCCGGCCGCCGTCCGTGCCCGACCCCGGGCCCATGTCGATGAGGCGGTTTGCAGCGAGCATGACCTGAGGGTCATGCTCCACGACGACAAGCGTGTTGCCCGCTTCGGTCAGGCGGCGCATGATGCGGTTGACGCGATGCATGTCGCGCGGATGCAGGCCGATGGAAGGTTCGTCCAGAACAAACAGCGTGTTGACGAGGGCCGTGCCCAGTGCCGTCGTGAGGCTCACGCGCTGCACTTCACCGCCCGAGAGCGTGCGGCTCTGTCGGTCGAGCGTCAGGTAGCCGACGCCCACGTCGCAAAGGAACGTCAGGCGCGAGCAGATTTCGTCCAGCAGCATCTGCTCGGATTCGTCGGCGCGTGCGCGGCGTTTTTTGAAGAAGTCCCGCAGGTCTTCGATCGGGAGCGTCATGAGCTCGTGGTAGTTGAAGCCGGGCAGCTTCGCGTAGGCACGGTCGGAAAGGGTCATGCCGATCGGCTTGAAGACGCCGCCTTCGATGGTCTTTGCAAGCACGAGCTGCTTTTCCTCGAGGGTGCCGTATCGCCAGAAGAGCGACGGCTGCTTCAGGTGGGAGCCGCGGCACGAGGGGCACTCCGTGTAGGAACGGTAGCGTGACAGCAGCATGCGGACGTGCATCTTGTAGGTCTTGCTCTCGAGCCATTCGAAAAAGCGATTGATGCCGTACCACTGCGTGCGCCAGTTGCCCGTCCAGTCCTCGCCGCCCTCCCAGACCCAGCGCTTCTCCTCAGCCGTGAGCTTTTTGTAGGGCGTGTTGGTGCGAATGCCGCGCACGGCGGCGTAGGCAAGCATCTCCTGCTGGCATTCGTTGAAGGACTTTGTCGTCCATGGCTTGACGGCTCCCTCCTCGAGAGTTTTCGAGGGATCGGGGATCACGAGCGACGGATCCACCGTAATGATGCGGCCGAAGCCCCTGCATTTCTCGCAGGCGCCTACGGGAGAATTGAAGCTGAAGAGAGAAGCGGAGGGCTGGGAAAAGGACTTGTCGCAGTCTGCGCAGCCAAACCCCTTCCTGTAGGGGGCGAGCGGCGTCGAGCCTTCTTCGGTCTTGATGAGGACAGCCATCGCGCCGGCTCCCTTGTCAAGGGCCTGCTCGATCGCCTCGATCGCGCGCGACCGCTCGACGGATGATGCGCGGAAGCGGTCCGCCACGACCGTGAGAATCGTGCCGTCCTTGACGGCGCGGCGAGATTCGATGCGGGTGAACCCCTGTGCCGACAGACCTGTCTCGGCCGTTTCCAAGGCAAGCGCCTTGGGCACCTTCATGTCGAACGTGACGAGAACCCTGCTGTCCAGCCCCTCGGGCATTCCCGCGAGGCGCTCGAGCACGTCGTCCCAGATGCTCTGGGGCGTGTGCTCGACGACGCGTCGGCCGCATTTGGGGCAGTAAAGCTCTGCATGATGGGCGAAGAGTAGCTTTATGTGGTCGTTGAGTTCCGTCATCGTGCCCACCGTCGATCGCGACGTGCGCACAGTGCTGTTCTGGTCGATGGCGATCGCAGGCGGCACGCCGTCGATTCGATCGACATGCGGGCGGTCCATGCGGTCGAGGAACTGGCGCGCATACGGGCTGAAGGTCTCGACGTAGCGGCGCTGCCCCTCCGCATAAAGCGTGTCAAAGACAAGCGAGCTCTTGCCTGAGCCCGAAAGGCCCGTCACGACAGTGAAGTCTCCGGTGCGCAGGTCCAGATCGATGTTCTTCAGGTTGTTCTGTCTGGCTCCGCGGATGCGGATCAGGCCGTTGTTCGATGCGGTGTCGGTCATGCTCTTTCAGTCTGGGTTGTAAGATGCTTTCCGCAGACTACCGCAAGCAGGAGGAAAAGTGACGCTCGTCAGCCTCAAGAATGCCGGTGGGATGGGTTAATTACAAACAGTTACATTCTTGCCTTCGCTTTTCTGAAAAGTATGGTATAGTTCTGCTTCTTCACTTCTAGTGGGGGATTAGCTCAGCTGGGAGAGCGCTTGCATGGCATGCAAGAGGTCAGCGG